>RFNL01000172.1 GCA_009927195.1 Betaproteobacteria bacterium
CGCCGTCTTTGCTCATCAAATAGTCCACCGCCGGTATGGCCTGCTGGTTGGGGGCTGCGCCGGTGTAGAACACGTTTTTGGACAACTCTTCGCCTTCGTACTGCACGGGGTAGAACAACAATCCATTGAGCTCTTCCACCACGGGCAAAACCGACTTGCGGCTGACCGATGTCCAGCAACCAAAAATGACCGACACCTTGTCTTGGGTCAGCAATTGCTTGGTTTTCTCAGCAAACAAGGGCCAGTTGGAGGCCGGGTCCACGATCACGGGCTCTAATTTTTTACCGAGTACACCGCCTTTGGCGTTGATTTCGTCAATCGCCATCAAGACCGTGTCTTTCAACACCGTTTCTGAAATGGCCATGGTCCCAGACAGGCTGTGCAATACCCCCACCTTGATGGTTTCTTGGGCTAACACGGGTTGTATGGCGACCAGGCTGCAACTGACCACAGCGGCGGCAAATGCCAGCGATTTCAAATGACCACGACGGTTAAACATGAACAGACTCCAGACAAATGGGTTGAGGAATATGGGCGCTTGATAACGCCTGCAAACCCCTACGCAATCGCCATGCCATGCTCAAAGAGATTGAGAAACCCATTGGTCATCTCAAAAGTTCGCCCCAACAAAGTCCTGTCGCACCACGGCGGGGAATGATCCAGGCGATATCGCACCAAAAATGGGCGGCCCATGTCCAGCGTTGGAAAAGACAAGCACCAAACCTGCGCTGTTCAATGGCCTGCCAAACAAGGTCAGCCCGATGGCGGGGCACACAAGTTGCATCACAATGTTGCTTTGGATGTGGTCAGGGAAATATCATGGAACTCACACCCCGCGAAAAAGACAAACTGCTGATCTTCACAGCGGCTTTGTTGGCCGAACGGCGCAAAGCCCGCGGCTTGAAATTGAACTACCCGGAAGCCGTGGCCTTCATCAGCGCTGCGGTCATGGAGGGCGCCAGGGATGGCAAAACCGTGGCGCAACTCATGAGCGAAGGTCGCAGCATCCTGACCCGTTCAGATGTGATGGACGGCGTGGCCGAGATGATTCCCGACATCCAGGTCGAAGCCACGTTCCCTGACGGCACCAAACTGGTGACCGTGCACCAACCCATTGTTTGAATCCATGAAACCCCAGGAGTTCTTCATGTCCATGAACGCTTTGCAACGCTTGCTGATCATTGCTGCCACCTTGTTGGTGGCCAACACCGCTTGGGCGCACCCCAACTCCAGCTTGGTGGACCATCAACTTGCGTTCTTCAGTGGCTTGCTTCATCCACTGACCGGCCCAGACCATTTGTTGGTGATGCTCGCAGTGGGGCTTTGGGCGCGTTTTCATTCACGGCATGTCTGGCTGGCGCCTGCCTTGTTTGTGTGTTCGATGGCTGTCGGCTTTGTCGCCAGCGCCCTGAGTGGCATCCTGCCTGACCCAGAAATCATGATAGCCATGTCGGTCTTGATCATGGGTTTGTTATTGGGTCAACAGCATATCAAGCTGGGACGACTGATGTGGCCCATGTTGCTGTCTTTTGGTTTGTTTCATGGCATGGCGCACGGGTTGGAAGCCGACGCAACTGCCAGGACAGGTTTCATGCTGGGCATGTTGCTGTGCACCTGTGGATTGCATCTGGCGGGCTCGCTGTTGGGTCGGTCATTGATGCGTTTGAATCACGCCTTGCTGATTCAACGGGTCAGTGGTTGGAGCATGGCACTGTTTGGCGTCAGCTTGCTGGCACCGTTTTGTGGACGGTTGCAGCATGACCCCAGGAGAACTCTTCACCGATGCCGGGCATCACACCCTGAATGCTGGTCGCCGCACCCATACCTTGGTGGTGCGCAACGCGGGCGACCGCCCCATTCAAGTGGGTTCGCACTACCACTTTGCCGAAACCAACCATGGTTTGCAGTTTGATCGAACGGCGGCCCGTGGCATGCGCTTGAACATCGCGTCGGGCACAGCGGTTCGCTTTGAACCGGGTCAGGAACGCACGGTCGAATTGGTCGGCTACGCGGGGGATCGTCAGGTGTATGGCTTTCGCGGTGATGTGCAAGGCGCCTTGAAAGGAGACCAGTGATGGCTCAGATTGAAAAACGCGCCTATGCCGAAATGTATGGCCCCACCGTCGGTGACCGCTTGCGTTTGGCCGACACCGACCTGGTCATTGAAGTGGAGCAAGACTTCACGCTGCGAGCCGGTGGTTATGGCGAGGAAGTGAAATTTGGCGGTGGCAAGACCATCCGCGATGGCATGGCACAAAGCCAACGCACCCGCAACGGTCCGCCGGGCACCGGCGCGCAAGCCGGTGGCGCGATGGACTGCGTGCTGACCAATGCCCTGATTTTGGAACACTGGGGCATTGTCAAGGCCGACATTGGCATCAAGAACTCACGCATCGCCGCCATCGGCAAGGCGGGCAACCCCGACACCCAACCCGGCGTGGACATCGTCATCGGACCCGGCACCGAAATCATTTCCTGCGAAGGCATGATCGTGACCGCAGGTGCGATCGACACCCACATCCACTTCATTGCCCCTCAACAAATTGAGGAGGCTTTGTGCAGCGGTGTCACCACCATGCTGGGCGGGGGTACTGGGCCCGCCACGGGCACCTTTGCCACCACTTGCACACCTGGCCCTTGGAACATTGAGCGCATGCTGCAAGCAGCAGACGCATTCCCCATGAACCTCGGCTTCATGGGCAAAGGCAATGCGGCCTTGCCCAACGCTTTGCATGAGCAAATCAACGCGGGCGCGATTGGCCTGAAACTGCACGAAGACTGGGGCACCACGCCCGCAGCCATCGACAACTGCTTGAATGTGGCTGAAGAGACCGACACCCAAGTCGCGATCCACACCGACACCTTGAATGAATCTGGCTTCGTGGAGGATACGGTGGCGGCTTTCAAAGGTCGCACCATCCACACCTTCCACACCGAAGGTGCGGGCGGCGGCCATGCGCCCGATATTTTGAAAGTGGTGGGGCAAGCCAATGTGCTGCCCTCCTCCACCAACCCCACGCGCCCTTACACGATCAACACCTTGGATGAGCACGTGGACATGTTGATGGTCTGCCACCATCTCGACCCCGCTATTGCCGAGGACTTGGCGTTTGCCGAAAGCCGCATCCGCCGTGAAACCATCGCCGCCGAAGACATCTTGCACGACATCGGCGCGATCAGCATGTTTTCCTCCGACTCCCAAGCCATGGGCCGTGTGGGTGAGGTGAGCCTGCGTTGCTGGCAAACCGCGCACAAGATGAAACAGCAACGCGGCCCCTTGCCAGGCGATACCGATCGCCATGACAACGCCCGCGTGAAGCGTTACATGGCCAAACTCGCCATCAACCCGGCCATCGCGCACGGCATCAGCCACGACGTGGGCAGCCTGGAAGTGGGCAAATGGGCCGACATCGTGCTGTGGAAACCCGCTTTCTTCGGCGTCAAACCCTTCATCATCATGAAAGGCGGTTTCATCGCCATGGCGGCCATGGGCGACCCCAACGCCTCCATCCCCACACCTCAACCGGTGCACTACCGCCCTATGTTTGGCGCTCATGGTGGCGCTTTGCACAAGGGGTCGCTCAGCTTTGTGTCGCAAGCCGCGCTGCAAGCCGGCGTGGGTGAACGATACGGTTTGTACAAATCCTTGAGCGCAGTGAAACACATCCGTGGCGTGGGCAAGCGCGACATGATTCACAACCACATCACCCCGCGCATGGAAGTGGATGCCCAAACCTATGCGGTGCGCGCCGATGGCATGTTGCTCACCTGTGAGCCTGCCAGCAGCTTGCCCATGACGCAGCGCTACTTCTTGTTTTGACCCCATGATTCATTACGCCAAACTCGTGCGCCAAGGCCTCGGCCTGGCCAAGCCCCTGCTCAATCGAGCTGCCAAGGTCAGCCTCGATTGGGATGTGCGGCAAAAAAGCCGCTTTGAGACCACCAACAGCCTGGGGCAAAGCGTCGGTGTGTTTTTGCCTCGCGGCAGCGTCATCCGTGGTGGCGATGTGTTGGTCGGTGAAGACGGCTCTCTGTTGCAGGTGCTGGCCGCCCCCCAAGCCGTGTTGCGCATCACCTTCGATGACCAACGCGGCACATCTTTTGACTTGACGCGAGCGGCCTACCACCTGGGCAACCGCCATGTGCCCATCGAGTTACAAGCCGATCATTTGAAAATTGAACCCGACCATGTGTTGGCCGACATGTTGCGCGCCATGCATCTGACGGTAGTGGCCGTGGACGAAGCCTTTGAACCCGAGCGTGGTGCCTACGGAGACCATGGCGGTCACGCACATGGACACAGCCATGACCACCAACATGGTCATGTGCATGGGCCGCATTGCAGCCACGACCATTGACATGCAAGCTGCTTCCTCCGACTTGCTTTGGTTGATGCAACTGGCCTCGCCGGCTTTGCCCGTGGGTGGTTATTCGTATTCAGAAGGGCTTGAAGCCGCAGTGGAACACGGCTTGGTGCATGACGAAGCATCCGCCCAAACCTGGTTGCAAGACCAGTTGCACCTGGTGCAAGCGCGCAGCGAACTGCCCGTGGTGTCACAAGCCATGCTTGCTTGGCAGGCACACGATGTGCAACGCTTGAACCAACTCAATGCCTGGGTGATGCAAACCCGCGAAACCTTCGAGATCCGTTTGCAAACCGAACAAATGGGGCGCTCGCTGCTCGATTGGTTGCGCAACCACACCGATGTCGACACCGAGCGCCTGAGCACTTGCCAACAATTGCCACCTACCTGGCCCTTGGTGTTCGCCTTGGCCCTCACCACCCGCGCGGTGGCAGCCCGCGATGGTTTGCTGACCACCGCCTTCGCCTGGGCAGAAAACATGGTGCAAGCCGCCATCAAATCGGTGCCACTGGGTCAACGCAGCGGTCAACGCATCTTGGCCGCCTTGAGTGCCGAGATTCCATCGGCGGTCGATCACGCCATGTCTTTGAACGACGATCAACGTCAAGCCTTTAGCCCGCGTTTGGCGATATTGTCGGCGCGCCATGAAACCCAATATTCACGACTGTTTCGATCATGAACACTGCACTGCACCATATTCCTTTTCGCACCAAAAAACTCCCTCCCCTGCGCGTGGGCATCGGCGGCCCTGTGGGCTCGGGCAAAACCACTTTGCTGGAGATGCTGTGCAAAACCATGCGCCAGGACTACGACCTGATCGCCATCACCAACG
>RFNL01000167.1 GCA_009927195.1 Betaproteobacteria bacterium
TTTACTCATAAAAAATAGCTTCCTTGTGTTGCCTGGTGCTGGACGCTTGGCGGATCATGGCATGACCCTACAATGCGCCTCTCGCACGCGCACGCGCGCGCACGCATGTGCATGCATATAAATTAACAGAGTTTTGACCTTGGCCAAAAATAACCCTGTCGCAACCCCATCCGGTCGGCGCATTCAAACCCGTCGCTCGGGGGTGCATGGCAAAGGCGTCTTCGCGGTGCAGCCCATCCCCAAGGGCGACACGGTGATCGAATATGTGGGCGAGATCATCACCTGGAAAGAGGCCGATCGCCGCCACCCGCACGACCCCAAAGACCCCAACCACACGTTTTATTTTCACATCGACGACAAACACGTCATTGACGCTTTGTACGGAGGCAACTCATCGCGCTGGATCAACCATGCGTGCGAGCCTAATTGCGAAGCCGATGTCGAAGAAGGGCGGGTATTCATCAAGGCGTTGCGCAACATCCGGCCCGGCGAGGAGTTGAATTACGACTACGGCTTGGTGATTGATGCCCCCCTCACCCCAGAACTCAAGGCCGAATACGCCTGCTGGTGTGGGGCTTCGAGTTGTCGCGGCACGATGCTGGCCAGCGCTGATGAAGATCAAAAATCCAAAAAGAAGAAGAAAAAGAAAGACAAAAAAAAGCGCCAAAAGGCCAAAGACAAACGCCGCGCAGCGCGACGGGCATCCAAAGCAGACGAGCCCAACTGACACCATGGCCGAGGTGCGCCTGTGGAACGACACGGCTGTGCAAGCCCTCACCGAGGCCACGCGAGGGCTGTGTGCCGATGCCAAGGTCGAGGTGGTTGATTGCATCGACTCCACCAACACCGAATTGATGCGCCGTGGCCAAGGATCATTGAGCGCCCCCATCTTGTTGGTGGCTTTGTCACAAAGCGCTGGCCGCGGGCGCATGGGCCGAGAGTGGTTGGCACCCGCCGGCCACGGGCTGACGTTTTCCTGGGGCATGCCCATGGCTGTGTCCGATTGGTCAGGCTTGTCGTTGGCCGTGGGTTTGTCCATGGCCGAGGCCTTGGATCCGCAAGGCCATTGGGGCCTGCGTTTGAAGTGGCCCAATGACCTGTGGTGGCAACCCGATCAGACGGCGCGCAAGCTGGGCGGCATCTTGATCGAAACCCAAGCTGCTGCGGCCAGTGCCGCGGCGCGGCGCTGGTGTGTGGTGGGTGTGGGACTGAACTTGTTGTCGCCCCCGACCAGCGATTGGCAGGTGCCACCGGTGGGGTGGTGCGAAATCACCGGCGAGCCTCTGGCGTGTGCACCCGCTGTGTTGCAGCGTTGCGTGACCGCTTTGTTGCCCGCCATGTCGGCCTTTGAGCGCCACGGGTTTGCCCCTTTGGTGGACCAATTCGCGCTGCGCGATGCCCTGCGTGGACTCGACGTGGCCTTGAGCGATGGCCGTCAGGGGCGGGCCATGGGTGTCGATGCCCAAGGGGCCATGCTTTTGCAAACACCACAAGGTTTGCAGCGGGTGCACAGCGCCGATGTGAGCGTGAGGCCGCAGTCCCTCTGCGGGGCAGACCATGTTTGACCGTCGCATGGTGGTGTTGCTTTTACTGGTGGCCAACATTGCTTTTGGGGCCTGGTCCAATGGCTGGTTGAGCCCTTGGGGCTGGGCGCCAGCCACCGAGTCAGAGCCCCAACGCTTGGGCCAGCAGGTCGCGCCTGAAAAATTGCAGCTTCAAATCGACCCTGCACCGGTCGAAGCAGCGACGACGCAGCCCAAGGACCCGCGTCCCTGAGCGACGCTCAAGGGCGGTATCCGTCAGTCAGGGTTGTTAAAAATGCCAGCACATCTTCCACCTCTGCAGCGTTGAGGGCTGGTGCTGCACCCAAGGCACGGTCGTAAGGCACCTCGCTTTGGTTGACATGCGGGTGCCAGCGCTTGGGCAAGTCGTTGAAGCGCTCCACCTGACCATTGGCGCGCAGGGGGTACCAGCGCTCGGGATGGGTATCGCGCTCGACATAAAAGTGCAACACCTCAGACAGGGAGTTGAACTGCCCATTGTGGAAAAACACCCGCTTGGTCGCCACATTGCGCAAAGTGGGCACCTTGAAGGCGCCGCACAGATCGGTGCGTTGGCGCAGCGTACCGTCGGGGCGAGCACACAATCCCAGGTCGTGGCTGCCGGGTGCTTGGGTGGGGATCAGTTTCGGGTTGCGCGGCACGCCCAGATTGTCGTAGCTGTGATCGGTGAACAAGGGGTGACGGCCGTCGGGTCCCAAGTCTGCGGTGTGGCAAGCGGCGCAATTGCCTTTTTGGGGGTCTTTGAACAGCGCCCAACCCCTTGCCTGGGCCGGTGAAAGCGTGGCTTGCCCGCGCAAAAACGCATCGAACAAACTGTCGAAGGGCTGAAACTGCGGGTCTTCGCTTTGGTAGCGCGCCAAGGCCAGCGCCACCGCCTCCAATGCGGCTTGCGGTTGTTGCCACAGGTGCGCGCCAAAAACCTCTTCGAACAGACGCGCATGGGGGCCTTGGGACAAGCGCTGCACCAAGGCGGCGGCGTTGTCGTTGGCCATCTCTTTGGGGTGCAGCAAGGGGCCAATGGCTTGTGCTTGCAAGCTGTTGGCCCGGCCATCCCAGAAGAACCCCCCGCTCGGCTTGCCCTGCGCATCCAGGCCAAAGGCCGGCGTGAAAGACAAATAGCGCAGCGAGGGCGTGCTGCGCTGGCCCATTTGGTCCATCTGGGGCCCGCCCATTTGGGTCGGCAAATCGTTGGCCGGGGCATGCGCAGCGCTGGGGTCGTGGCAGCCCGCACAAGACAACTTCCCAGAGGCCGACAAGCTGGGGTCATGGAACAGGCGCAGCCCCAACTGGGCTTGAGGCGACAGCGCAACTGGCGCCGGGGCAGGGGTTAGCCATCCCAAGGTGAGCGCCAGCGCCAAAGTGAAAGCGGCAGTGGCCCAGACCAGTCTTTTCAGGGTTAACGGGGGTTTTTTCATGGTCCTGTGGGGCGATGGCGCAAACTGTGGCTGAGCCACGCCACGGGCAAGAGGCCCACCAAGACCAGGGTCAGTGAAGGCAAGGCCGCCTCGCCCAATCGTTCATCTCGTGCCAGTTGGTAGGCCATCACGGCCAAGGTGTCGGTGTTGAAGGGGCGCAGCATCAAAGTAGCGGGCAGCTCTTTCATCACGTCGACCAACACCAATAACAATGCCGCCAGCAGGCTGCGCTCCAGCAGGGGAGCGTGCACGCGCCTGAGCAGTGTTGAAGCCGACGTGCCCAGCATGCGCGAGCTCTCATCCAGGCTCAAGGGAATGCGCGCATAGCCGCTTTGGACCGATTGCAACGCCACCGCCACAAAACGCACCAAATACGCCCACACCAGGCCCATCACGGTCGCAGTGATCCATGTACCGGCTTGGCTGTCGGGCCAGTGCTGTTGCAGCCATCCCAGGGGCAACAACATCCCCACCACAATGACCGCCCCCGGCACCGCATAGCCCAGCCCTGCCCACTGAACGGCCCAGCGCCCCAAACGGTGCGGGCGCGTGCGGGCTTGATAAGCCAAGGCCAGAGCCAGCCCCACAGCCAATACCGCCGTCATGCCACCCAGGCGCAGGCTGTGCCAGGTCCAGTGGGCAAAGCGCATCCAAGGTAAATTCGTCTCTCCCGCCTGGGCCAGGGCGTTCAACAAAATCAGCACGGGCAACCCAAAACCCAGCCATACGGGCAGGCTGCACAAGCCCCACGCCATGACGGCTTTGGCCCCGCGCAGGCGCAGGGGCTTGGCCTCCTGCCCGGTGTTACCCGCGGCCAGGCTGGCAAAGCGCAGTCGCGCTTGAGCGGACTGCTCCAAGTGCAGCATCAAGGCCACCAACAGCAGCAAAAGGGTGGCCAATTGGGCCGCGGCCACCCGGTTGTCCATCACCAGCCAGGCTTTGTAGATGCCAGCGGTGAAAGTTTGCACGCCAAAGTAGCTGGCCACGCCAAAGTCGGCCAAGGTCTCCATCAGCGCCAACGCCGTGCCCGCCGCAATCGCCGGGCGCGCCAAAGGCAAGGCCAAGCGCCATATGCGCCGCCACAGCGGTGCGCCCAGCAAGCGGGCAGCCTCCATCAGTGGCGAGGCACGTTCGGTCAAAGCGGTGCGGGCCAGCAAATACACATAGGGGTACAGGCACAGGCTCAAGACAGTGGCCGCGCCCCACAGGCTTCGGATGTCAGGCCACAGCGCGCCTTGCCAACCAAAGGTCTGGCGCAGCCCCATTTGCAGCGGCCCGCTGAATTGCAAAAAATCGGTGTAGGCGTAGGCCACCACATAAGCGGGCATGGCCAGCGGCAGCAACAAGGCCCACTCCAATGTTTTGCGGCCCGGGAAATCAAACAAGCTCACCGCCAGAGCCGTACCCGTGCCCAACACCACCACGCCAGCGCCGACCCACAGGCACAACACCACACTGGTCCAGGCGTAGTCGGGCAGCACGGATTGGGCCATCTCGCGCAAGATGACAGCACTCTCGCCGCTCCACTGCAGCCAAGAGGCCAGCACCATCAGCACAGGCATGAACAGCAGTGCCATGACCACGGCCAAACCGGCGCTGGTCGAAGTCAGCAAAGAGGGCAATGGAGAACGCATAAGGGGATGGATTGTAGGGACGGGCCTGGCGCTGGGGGGCGCTGCCTACAATCACCTCCATGACCGTAGAAGTCAATCAATTGCAGGTGCATTACCCCGGGCGCAAAGTGCCAGCGGTCGAAGGCGTCAGCTTGCGGCTGGCCGCTGGCGAGATGGGCGTGCTGATTGGCCCCTCTGGTTGCGGCAAATCCACCTTGCTGCGCGCCATTGCAGGTTTGGAACCGGTCAGTGCCGGGACGGTTCGCATCAAGCAGGAGCTGGTCAGCAGCGCGCAGGTGCAGGTCGCGCCGGAGTTGCGCCGGGTCGGCATGGTGTTTCAAGACTACGCCTTGTTTCCCCACATGGATGTGGCCACCAATGTGGGTTTTGGCCTGCATGGCTGGCCCCAGCATCGGCGCCAGTCCCGCATTGACGAGATATTGGCCCTGGTGGGCTTGTCGGCGGTGGCGCGCAACATGCCGCACCAACTCAGCGGTGGCCAGCAGCAACGGGTGGCGCTGGCGCGCGCACTGGCGCCTCAACCCCAGCTGTTGTTGCTCGACGAGCCCTTTTCCAACCTCGATGTGGATTTGCGTGAACGCTTGGCCCATGAAGTGAGGGCCATCCTCAAACAGACCCAGACCACGGCCTTGTTTGTGACCCACGACCAAATGGAGGCCTTCGCCCTGGGAGACGTGATCGGTGTCATGTCCGAGGGTCGTTTGCACCAGTGGGAAGACGCATACAACCTCTATCATCGGCCCGCCACCCGATTTGTCGCCGAGTTCATCGGGCATGGCGTGTTTACCCAGGCCAGCTTGCGCCAAGAGGGCGGCCAGGTGCTGGTGCAAACGCCTTTGGGCGAACTCACCGACAGGACCATGTTGCCCTTGGCACCTGCCTTGGCCAACGGCGAATGCGAAGTGCTGCTGCGCGCCGATGACATCGTTCACGACGATGATGCGCCGGTGAAGGCCGAGATCATGCGCAAGACTTTTCGCGGTTCTGAGTTCTTGTACACCTTGCGCCTGCACACCGGCGAGACCGTGTTGGCCCATGTGCCCAGCCACCATGACCACCGGGTGGGCGAGTGGATTGGCATCCGCGCCGAGGTTGACCATGTGGTGATCTTCAATCGCGCCCGCCAAGCGAGCGGGCGCGGTGTGTGCCAAGTGCCATCCACCCCTGAGGTGGTTCAGTCCGTCAAGCCTTTATCCCAGCCACAGGAGCAGATCCCATGAGCCTTCAACTGTACTTTTCGCCCGGCGCTTGTTCGTTCGTGCCGCATGTGATGCTGGAGATGGCTGGCGTGCCGTTCGAGCCCATCCTGGTCAAGCTGCACAAAGGCGAGCAACAAACGCCGGAGTTCAAGTCCCTCAACCCCAATGGACAGGTGCCGGTGCTGGTCGATGGTGGCCAGGTGCTGACCCAAATATTGGCCTTGGTGGGCTACTTGGACAAGCGCTTTCCCCAGGCCCACATACTGCCCGAGGAACCCATGGCACGGGCCCGGGCCATTGAACTGCTCGCCTGGCTCAACAACACCGTGCATCCCACCTTCACCCATGTGTTCATGCCACACAAATACAGCGATCAAGCGGCGG
>RFNL01000444.1 GCA_009927195.1 Betaproteobacteria bacterium
CCAAATCATTTTGATCACCACGGCCTTGGCGTTTTTCACCTTTTCGGGCGCCGTTTTTTGGCTCAAGCCTTGAGGCTTTAAATCACCAACGGGTCCACATCGATGGCCCAGCGCAGCACGGCTCGGTGTTGTGTTCGTGCAGACCGCAGCAGGGGTTGCCAAGCGGTCAAAAACTGTTGCAAAGCGGTGCGCGAAGCCGATTCAACCAATACTTGGGCGCGTTCGACTTGGGCCACCCGTTGAATGCCCAGCGGCACCGGCGGGTACAGGCTGAGTCGATCCGCGCCAGGCAGTTCAGCGGCGGCCAGTGAAACCGCTTTTAAAAACGATTGGGCCACATCTTGGGTGCGCGCTTCGGCCCGCAGCAGGGCCTGAAAACTGAAGGGCGGCATGCCAGCTTGCTCGCGTTCTTGCAATTGTTTTTCGGCAAAAGAGGGATAGTCATGACGCTTCAAGGCTTCAAACAAGGGGTGCTGCGGGTAGTGCGTTTGGACCCACATCTCACATGCATGACCGAATTGCTCAGACCACTGGGCATCTCGACCTGCCCGACCAGCCGCTTGCATGAGCAGGCTGAACAATCTTTCGGGCGCGCGGAAATCGCTGGAGAACAAAGCGCCATCGGTGTCGAGCGCTGCCACCAGGCTCACACGGCGAAAGTCATGGCCTTTGGCAATCATTTGAGTGCCGACCAGCACATCAACTTCACCTGCGTGCACCTGGGCCAATTGGTTCTCCAGCGCGCCTTTGGTGCGGGTGGAATCGGCATCGATGCGGGCAATGCGCGGCGCAGCACCGTCTGGCCGGCGCACGCCTTCAAGCTGGGTGGCCAAGAGTTCTTCCAGTTGTTCGGTGCCTCGGCCCATGGCCCGCACGTCGGTGTCGCCACATTCAGGACAAGCTCTGGGTACGGCAGATGTGTGGCTGCAGTGGTGGCAGCGCAATGTGCGGTCGAGCTTGTGAAACACTTGAAAAGCACTGCAATGCGGGCATTGGCTCTTCCAGTGGCACGAAGGGCAGTGCAACACCGGTGCATAGCCGCGCCGGTTGAGCAACACCAAAATTTGCTGGCCCAGGCCAATGCGCTCCCGCATGGCATCGAGCAAAACGCCTGCAAACACCGTGCGGCGTGGCTGACGGTTCATGTCCACCCGACGCACCAAGGGCAAGGCGCTCAGTCCCATGCGTGAGGGCATGTGCAAGCGCACATAGCGCCCAGCAGGTTTTTCCTGGCTGGCCGCTCTGCTGTGGTGCCAACTCTCCAAAGAGGGCGTCGCCGAACCCATCAATACCTTGGCACCTTCCAGTTGCCCGCGATAAACGGCCAGATCTCGGGCCGAGTAACGGGCACCCTCTTGTTGTTTGTAGCTGGGATCGTGTTCTTCATCGACCACGATCAGGCGCAAATGGGGCATGGAGGCCAGCACCGCCATGCGGGTGCCCAGCACCATGCGCGCTTGCCCGTTGTGCGCAGCCAACCAACTGTTCAAGCGTTGGGCGGGGGTCATGGCGCTGTGCATGGCCACCACGCAACCCGCACCCAACCAGGGCTCAAAACGCTCGCGAAAACGCTGCTCAAGTTGTGGCGTGAGGTTGATCTCTGGCACCATCACCAAGGCTTGGGCGGTAGGTTGGGCTTGCAACAAGCGTTGAACCGCTTGCATATACACCTCCGTCTTGCCGCTGCCAGTGCTGCCAAACAACAAGAATGGCCCTTTTTGCAGATCGATTTCCTGCAAAACTGCTTCCTGCTCGGTGGTCAGTGCCAACCCTTTGGGCAAAGCCGGCGGCAGGTGCTTGGCAATTCCTGGGCTCGGCGCCAAATCCGCTGCTGCGGTTTTGCCATGGACGGCGAGGGCTTTGCGTTTGAGCCGGCGTGTCAGTTGCTCGGGTCTGAGTTCACGCAAGTAGGGTGGCAAGGCGGCCAAAGCGACCTCACCTTCGCTGCGTTGGTAGTAACGCGCGGTGAACCGAATCAGGCTTTTCCAAGCAGGATTGAGCGCAAGCAATGGATGGAGCACGCCGGAAATGGGGCGCAATATCAGCCCGGTCTTCGCCTGAGCGTGTGCTTCTGTCTCCCCATCCCAAACGATGCCCAGCAACTCTCTGTGACCCAAGGGGACACGAACCAATGTTCCCTTGGGGAGTGCTTCCTCACTCAGGTAAGACAGAGGACCACCCACTCCGCTGTGCGCAGGGGTAGGAACCAAAACGGAGAGTATGACAGTCATCGAAAATAAGTTTTTCTGGTGAAACGTCAAAAAATAGACATGAAATCGGGGTTAAGTGCTTGATTTGCAAGCGCTTTGACGTAACCCCAAGTTTCTGTGGATAACTTTGTTGATATCTTGCATTTGAACCCTCCAAGCCCTTGTCTGGCAAGGATTTGAACAGATTGCCCTATTTTCAGGCATTTGTAGCAATCTATACGAATCAATGACTTAGGGCGATTTCAAGGTGCGAAAAGAAAAGCAATTGGGTTTTGAGGCCTTGCGAGGCGAGGACACGAATTTTGTGCATAAGTCAAGTCCTAGAACTAAACTTTGTTCGTAAAAGTCTGAAAAAATTCAAAAAATTTTTCAAAAAGTGGGGTTGATTGTGACCGCCCTAAACAGCGTCTGTTTGGGTGCGGGTGGCGCAATATTCGGGCGTAAATCCGCATGCCAGGGGACTCAGCCAAAGGGATGCGTTCCAGTTGTCCGCACGCACACTGGCTCTGAGAAAGCTTGAGCAACAAGACATGCATGTGGACGATTGTGGCATGGCAATTTGGCCAATCGCATGGGCTCAGCGCGCGGTGATGGCGTTTTGCACCAGAGATGGGCTGAGCAACTCGGACAAAACCAGGGGCGTTTGCCCCGGTCGATACAACACATAAACGGGTACACCGCTGCGACCCAATTGCGCCAATGCACGTGTGATGGCGGGATCGCGGCGGGTCCAATCGGCCCGCATGAGCGCCACTTGATGGCGCTCAAAGTCTTGCAAGACCTGGGCATTTTGCAAAGTGGTTTGCTTGTTCAACTGGCAGGTCACGCACCAAGCGGCGGTGAAGTCGACAAACACCATTTGGCCTTGCGCCAATTTATCCTGCACGGCTTGGGGTGACCAAGTTTGCCAATGTGCATCCGCTGATGTTGAGGGGGCGCCGTTGGTCGTCAAACGTGGCCACACCCCGGCGGCGCTGGCCAGCCAGCAGGCGCTGGTCAAGACCAGCAGCCATTTGCGCAGTGAAGCGTTCAACCCCCAGCACCAAGCCAGCGCTGCCGTGGCCAGCAACAGCAACAGCACCGACATGGTCGTGTCCAAATTGGTTTGTTGGCCCAAGATCCACAGCAGCCAAACCACGGTAAGCCACAGAGGAAAGGCCATCAAAGACTTGAATACCGCCATCCAGGGACCAGGTTGCGGGAGGTATTTGCCCAAGGCGGGCCAGTGGCTGAGCAATGCAAAAGGCAAAGCCATGCCCAGGCCCATGGTGGCCAAAACCGCCAAGGCGTTGGGCCAGGCTTGGCTCAGCGCCCACCCCATGGAAACCCCGACAAATGGCGCGGTGCAAGGCGAAGCCAAGCCAACCGCCAATACCCCAGAACCAAACGCATTCAGGACAGGGTGTTGAGATTGCCAACTGGCCCAGGAAGATGGCCACATTGGGGCCCATTCAAAAACGCCCATCAGATTCAAGGCCATGACCGTGAAAAGCAAGGCCAGGGCGCCCACAAACAAGGGGGACTGCAGTTGAAACCCCCAGCCCAATTGTTCTCCGGCCGAGCGAAAAGCCAACACCGCAGCGCCCAGGGACATGAAAGTCAAGACCACACCCAGGGAGTAAGCCCAAGCTCCCCAACGGCGTTGCGCAACCGTCAGACCGGGCAAGCCCAGGCCGACCACTTTGATGGCCAAGACGGGCAAGACACAGGGCATCAGGTTGAGCAACAAGCCGCCCAGCAAAGCACTGGCCATGGCCAACCAAAACCCTGAGCCCAAGGGGGTTTCGGCCTCGGTGGGCAAGATGAATGGTTTGGCTGGGTTCAAGGGGGGGGCGCTCGCAGCCAAAGCGGGGCTGGGCAAAGCGGGCCAAGTGCCGTTGACCGGGATTTGCAGGCGCCAAGCGGATTTGGACGCACCTTGCTCCATCACCAAGACCAAAGGCAGTTGTGAGGGCTGGGTGTTGCGCATGGCATGCAAAGGCAGTGTGACCTCCCATTGATCACCTCGCCATTGGGCTTGGCTGCGCGGATGGGTTTCGCCGGCATGGTCAACCACCTCGGGCAACTCCACAAAAACCGATAAGTTTTGACGCCATGCGGACGCTGGCAAACCCGCTACGGACAGCTGCAAATGGTCAGAAGCCAACAGGGCCTTGGAGTTGCCCGCAGCAAGCGGCTGGGGTTGTTGCCGCAACAAGGCCTCAAACCGTTCAGCGTGGGTGGCCAGGCTGGCTTGGCTGGGCAAGCGCAGCACAAATCGGCCCTCTTGCGGAATGCATTCTTGGCGACACACCAGCCAAGCGGCTTGCAAAACCACTTCGGGTTCGCTCTGTTTTGGGGCTTGGGCTGAAATGGTCAAAGGCACAGCCAGCAATGACACGCCTTCAAAACCGTAGTTGGTCATCTCGCCAACCCTGATCTTTTGCGGAATGGGCCAATGGGTTTCACCCACTGACCAACCGGTGGGCAGTTGCCATTGCAATTGGGTGGGCAGGCCGGAGTCACCTGGGTTTTTCCAGTAGGTGTGCCATCCCTTCTGATGTTGCAGTTGCAGTCCCAGCCACATGGTTTGACCCGCCGCCAAGCCTTGTGGGGCCCATACCATCATCTCAGCGCGCACCTGGGGCGTTTGCACCACCGGTCCAGCGCCTTGTGCCCCAGCACCGCTGATGCAGGCCAGGGCCAAACATAAAACGCAAATGCGCTGGTGCAATCGGGGGAAAAGGTTCATGAGGTGCCGATGGTAGCCAATCCTGCTTTGGGTCTGTGCCCATGATTGCCTGGTCAAAGTCCTTAAGATGTGGGCATGCAAATCCCCACCCGATTTTGGTCGCGGTTGAGTACCGACGATTTTTCGCAACTCGATGGACAGCGAACCGTGGCCGTGTTGCCGCTGGGCGCCACCGAGCAGCATGGCCCCCATTTGCCCTTGGGTGTGGACACCATCCTTGTCGACGCAGTGGTCGAAGCAGCTCTGCCACATTTGAGCCCCACTGATCCCGTTTATTTTTTGCCCACCCTAAACCTGGGGCTGAGCACCGAACACACCGCTTTTGCGGGCACTCTCAGCGCCAGCCCAGCCACCTTGATCGAACTGTGGTGCGACATTGGCGCCGGTGTGTCCCGCTCGGGTGTGAAAAAAATGGTGTTGTTCAATGCCCATGGTGGCAATGTGGGGTTGATGGATGTGGTGGCCCGCGAGTTGCGCGCACGCCATGGTTTGCTGGTGTTTTCCACCAGTTGGTATCAGTTGCCGCTGGGCGAGGCAGTGATGGGCCTTTTCAGTCCCCATGAACAGCGATTTGGGGTGCATGCCGGCTCGATGGAAACCGCCATGATGCTGGCCCTGTCCCCACAAGATGTGCGCATGGACCAGGCCCAAAACTTTGCTTCTGCCGCCGAGACCAAAGCCCAGCGCTTTGCCATCTTGGGCGATGGGCGCAGTGCCAAACAAGGCTGGATGATGCAGGACTACAACCCCCAGGGTGCCGCCGGCAATGCCTTGAGCGCCACGGCCACTCAGGGCTGGGCGCTGGTACAAGCCGCTGGCTTGCAATTGGCCCGCATGCTGCAAGAGGTGGTTGAGCACCCGACCGTGTGAGCTTGTGCGTTAACACCCCTCAGGTGTATGTGACCCATTCGGTTTGGTCTGGGCCTTCCAAATGTCCAATCGTGTTGTGGCTGATCAGCGATAAGCGCTTGGCGTTGTAGTGGATTTCGCTCATGGCGCTGTTGCGGATGCGCATATTGATTTCGATGGTCACCTCGGCAGGGGTTTGCAGCACATGTCCGATGGCCGTGGCAATCGGGCCGCCGCTGGAGACCAGCAACACGTTGCCGCTGTGCTGTGTTTGAACATGGGCCAATGCCGAAGTGACCCCTGCCACAAATTCTGCATAGCTGGGCATGCCAAGGGGTTGGGACTGGCCACGCATCCAAGCTTGCAAACCCCTGCGCAGCAAGCCAAAGTGGTGCTTGTACAGCTCAGGTGTATTGGGTTTTTCCAATGGCTCAGGATGGATGGCATGGATCACCGCATGGCTGTCGTATTCGTTCAAGCCAGGCCAAACCAAGGGCTGCAAATGGGTTTGGCCCAAGCCTTCTTGGATGCCTAGCCAAGTTTGTTGCTGGCGCTTCAAGCTGCCGGTGATCACGGCCTCAAATGTCAAACCTCGCTCGCGAAAATAAGCCCCCAGGCGGCGGCTTTGGCGCTGGCCCAGTTCAGACAGTTGGTCGTAGTCGTCTGCGCCAAATGAAGCCTGGCCGTGACGCACCAAGTAAAGGGTTCCCATGAGCGAGATTGTCGCGAATCGCAGGGGCTGCTGCGGTCTCGTGCGGGACGCGCGGGCGAGGGTCAAATCACCACATGACCTTGGATGCAAACGACGGAGTCGCCGCCCACCCAAATTTGCCCTTTTTCATCGCGCCTGACCTCGACCCGACCGGCGCGTCCCAGGGCGGTTCCTTGGCGCGCCACATAGCGGGTGGGTGCCAGTCCCGCACCGATCAGCCATTCGCCCAAAGCCGCATTCAAACTGCCGGTCACCGGGTCCTCGGTCAAGCCGCCAAGCCCTGGAAAGAAAGCGCGCACCTCAAACGCCTCAGCTGGCTCTGTTTTGTTTGCAGTGAGCGCCAAGTCCAGAGGAGCCACCAAGCCCACCTCCAAGCCCGCCAAGGCTTGGGCATCGGGCTTCAAAGAAAGCAAGCGGCTGGCACTGGCCAGCATCACACCCCGCCACTGAGGGCCGTTGTCGCACCAGGCATGGTGCAAGATGTCTTCACGGTTCAGGCCCAAACCATGGGCGATGCGGCCGACTTCGTCTTCGCTCAGTGGCCCAGCACGTCTGAGCGGTGGGGCTGCGAAAGACAGGCGTTGCCCCTGTCGGCGAATGTGCACCAAGCCCACGCCGCACTCTTGGACCACATCATCGCCTTTGGGTACACCGCCAAAATGCAACCAGGCGTGGCAACTGCCCAGGGTGGGGTGACCTGCAAAAGGCAGTTCTCGGCCTGGGCAAAAAATGCGCAGCGAATAGTCGGCCTGAGGGTGCGTGGGGGGCAATACAAAAGTAGCCTCTGACAAGTGAGTCCAGTCGGTGAAGGCCTGCATTTGTGCGCAAGTCAAGCCCGTGCCGTCCATGACCACGGCCACGGGATTGCCCAAATAAGGCGTGGCGGTAAAGACATCGACCTGGGCAAAAGTGCGGTTCATTGGGTGTGCCTCATTGGCGCAAATGGGCCTCAGGTTCGCAACATCCACAGGGCCGTCAGGAACAAAATCATTGCCATGAAAAGATTGAACCTGCGCAACCTCTGCCCCTGGGCCAGCCAGTTGCGCAAGGCCGAGCCCACGCAAGCATAGGTGAAGTTGCTGCAGAACGCAAAGACCATGCCGACACCCACCACTTGCACCAATCGCTCTGTGGGGTTGACGGCGAGTTGACCATTGGCATGGATGACCCATCCCCCGGTCAAAGTCAAGGCCAACATCCACGCTTTGACGTTGAGAAATTGCAATCCTACCCCTTGAAAAAATCCCACCTGCAATCGCGTTGCATCCACTGGGCTCAAGTGTTCGGTTCGGCTCAATTTCCAGGCCAACCACAACATGTAAGCCACCCCACCCATTTGAATCAGCCAGCGCAGCGGCGGGGTGCCCATGATCACCAAGCCCAGGCCTTTGCCGCACAGGACCAACAAAATGGCCCAGCCCACGGGAACGGCCATGCAAAAACGCAATGCCCGGTGCAAGCCCAAATTGGCGGCCATGGCCGTGGACAAGGTGGTGTTGGGTCCGGGCGTAAAACTCACAGCCACACACATCGCCAGCAAGGCGGCCCATTCGGAAGGGTCCATTCAGACATCCAAGCGCCGTGGCTGGCGCAAACCGATGCGCCATGAAAGCCTTGCCCTCATTGGCTCAAGACCTCCCAGCGTTGCAGCGCCTCCATCAGTTGCGCCTCAATGGCCTCAATGCGAAAACCCATTTCGGCGGCTTTGACATGATCTTGGATGAACAAACTGCCATCGGCCAGTGCAAGGGTGAGTGATTTTTGCTCGGCTTCCAAAGTTTCTATCAAACCCGGCAATGCATCCAACTCCCGTTGCTCTTTGAAGCTGAGCTTGGTTTTTTGGATGGGTTGGCTGATGCCGGGTGGGTTGGCTGCGCTGGTGTGCTTGTGGGATGGGTTGGACGGCATGGCATCTGAAGCTGCGCCTGCACCCGTTTGCAAGGCCAATGCCCTGCGCGATTGCTGCAGCCAGTCTTGTACGCCTCCCACGTATTCGCGCCAATGGCCGCCCCCCTCATACACCAAGGTGCTGGTGACCACCTCGTCCAGGAAAGTGCGATCGTGGCTGACAATGAACACGGTGCCATCGTAGTTTTGCAAAAACTCTTCCAGCAGTTCCAAGGTGTCGATGTCCAAGTCATTGGTGGGCTCATCCAGAACCAGCACGTTGGCCGGGCGCGCAAATAAACGGGCCAGCAGCAAGCGGTTGCGTTCTCCGCCAGACAGCGAGCGGACAGGTGAGTGGGCTCTGCCGGGCGAGAACAAAAAGTCTTGCAAATAGCTTTTGACATGTTTGCGCTGGCTGCCAATTTCAATCCATTCACTGCCAGGGCTGATGAAGTCCTCTAAGCTGGCATCCAAATCCAGGGCCTGGCGCATTTGGTCAAAGTAGGCCACTTGCAGTTTGGTGCCTTGGCGAACTTTGCCGTCATCGGCTTGTAACTCGCCCAAAATCAACTTGAGCAAAGTGGTCTTGCCAGCCCCGTTGGGGCCCATCAAACCCACCTTGTCGCCCCGCAATAAAGTGGCAGTGAAGTCCTTGACCACCGTTTTTCGCTCGCCATTGGGGCCGGTGAACCACTTGCTCACCCCTTCCAGTTCGGCCACGATTTTTCCGCTGGGTGCGCCGCTGGACAAGCCCAGGTTCACTCGCCCTTGGACTTCACGCCGCTGGGCCCGTTGCAGACGCAGTTGCTCCAGCCTAGCAATGCGGCTTTGGCTGCGGGTGCGGCGTGCTTCCACACCTTTGCGCACCCACACTTCCTCTTCGGCCAGTAATTTATCGGAACGGGCTTGCACCACCGCTTCTTGGGCCCATTGGGCCTCTTTTTGCCGTTGGTAGGCTGCGTAGTTACCGGGATAGGACAACAGTCGACCGCGATCCAAGGCCACGATTCGGGTGGACACCTTGTCCAAAAAACTGCGGTCATGGGTGATGATGACCATGCTCATGCGTGATTCGATCAGCAAATCTTCCAGCCATTCAATGCTGTCCAAGTCCAGGTGATTGGTGGGCTCGTCTAGCAACAGTACATCCGGTTGTTGCACCAGCGCTTGGGCCAATGCCACGCGTTTGGCCGTGCCACCAGAAAGATCGGAAATCCTGGCTTGCGGATGAAGCCTGAGCCGGTGCAAGGTTTCCTCAACGCGCTGCTCCCAACCCCAGCCGTGGCGCGACTCTATGGCGTTTTGAAGTGCATTGAGGTCACCATCGCCTTGTGCATAACGATCAATCCAGGCAATCACGTCCGACAAGCCCTCGCGAACGGCCTCATGCACTGTCCACGCCGGGTCAAGCAAGGGCTCTTGGAGAACCAGGGCCAGTCGCATGCCTTGTTGCAATTGCAAATGACCATCGTCAGGTTTATCCAAGCCAGCCAGAATGCGCATGAGTGATGATTTCCCTGTCCCATTGCGCCCAATCAAGCCCACGCGTTCCAACGGTTGCAAAGAAAAATCTGCGTGATCCAGTAGCGCAGCCTGCCCAAATGCGAGTTGGGCTTGTTGAAGCTGAAGAAGACTCATGTTTTTGGAGTTGGAGTGGCGCCAGCGACAAACCAGCGCGGGGGGCGATAGAAAAGCGAACCTCAAGGCTTGATCCGCGAAGATGGCATTCTCGCTCACGGACTGTGATGGAAATCAAGAACCGATCTGATCCTCTAGTCCACCCAGACCCAGCGATGCAAGTTGTTGAATTCAAATAATTTATTCGGATTCATGCCGTCGTCCAATAAATTTGCAGAAAATAATCTGTTGTTGGTTGACCGGCGGTCTAAATCCGGTATATACTGCAAGGCTTCGCACAAATTGCTGCCATGATCAACGGTTTGGCAAGTTGTGAAAAGACCCCAAGTGTTGACAAGACTTAAATAATCGTGTCATAATTCTTGGCTCAGCTGATTACAGCTGGCATTT
>RFNL01000228.1 GCA_009927195.1 Betaproteobacteria bacterium
ATACAAAGACCGCGTGTTCGCCACTTTTTTGCAAGAGTACCAAGCAGGCCGCACCCCAACCCCGACATCTTGTGCAATGCCGAGATCAAGTTCAAGGCTTTTTTGGACCACGCCATGGCCCGAGGCGCCGACAAAATTGCCACAGGTCATTACGCCCGGGTGCGGCAGTTGGGCGATCAGGTGCAATTGCTCAAAGGGCTGGACCCGGGTAAAGACCAAAGTTATTTTCTGCACCGGTTGCGCCAAGACCAACTGGCCAAGACCTGGTTTCCGGTGGGCGAGTTGCACAAAAGCGAGGTGCGCCGCTTGGCCAGCGAGATCGGTTTGCCCAATGCCAAAAAACGCGACTCCACCGGCATTTGCTTCATTGGCGAGCGACCCTTTCGGGCTTTTTTAAACCGCTACATCGCCAGCGCACCCGGCCCGATGCGCGACGAACGCGGTCGGCAAGTGGGCGAGCACATGGGCCTGAGTTTTTACACCTTGGGTCAGCGCCAAGGTCTGGGCATCGGCGGCCTCAAAGCGCGTGGCGCAGCCCGGGGAGCGGGCGACCATGCACCCTGGTTTGTGGCGCGCAAAGACATGGCCAGCAACACCTTGTGGGTGGTGCAAGGGCATGGACACCCCTGGCTGTTGTCGCATCGCTTGAGCGCCCAAGACCTCAGCTGGGTCGCGGGCCATGCGCCCACATCGACCGATTTGGCGGCCAAAACCCGCTACCGCCAAAGCGATGCCAGCTGCCAGGTGGTCGGCATCAATGCGCAGCAACTTGCCCTGCAATTTGACCCGGCCCAGTGGGCGGTCACGCCGGGGCAATCGGCGGTGCTGTACGACGGTGAGGTGTGTTTGGGCGGCGGCGTGATCGACCAAGCCAGTGCGCTGGAGTGGGCTTTGGCCAAGCCGTTCAGTTGAACTTGACCACCCAAGTGACAGCCGTTGTGCCGCCCTCCTCGGCCTGGCGGGCGACAAGCGCGGAAGATGGGCTTGACGTTGGTGCCTTGGCTGTGGCACGGGACGAGGGCCTTGCACCGGCACCATTGCCTGGGTACAAGGCTTTCATCAGCAAACCCTGATAGCGCTGGTTGTGCTCGGGGTTGAGGGAGTGGTAAGCGGCCACCCCAAACCATGTCAGGCCATGGCGATCGATATTTCGGCGCAATAACCAGGCGGCCACGTAACTGGCCACACAGGGGTCAAACAAGTGCTGGGGACGGATGCCGTGTTTGGCCAATTCAGGCAGGTGAATGCTGTTGATTTGGGCCATGCCCAGGTCCAAGGTGCCGTTGGCATTGCGGCCCAAGGCCCAGGGGCGCAAATCCGACTCCACCTTGAGCACGGCCCGCAACAAGCGGGGGTCGATGCGGTGGTGTTCGGCCGCTGGCCCGATGCAGCGATCAGGCGATTGAAACGATTCTGGCGGGGCGATGGCGCCGACGGACTGGGCCAGCGCCCAGCCCAGCGCCAGAAAAAATCCCCCCAAACCGATGCCGAAGGGGGCGCATTTGCGAAGCCTCATTTGATCACCCATAAATATCCATTCTTGACGATTTCAAGCGCCATTATGAATTATTTGGTATCAAATTTGTGATTTATTGATTTGACGCGCGCCTAAAAGTTGGAAACTCACCACAGGAACAGGTGTCGTGGCCCCAATCGCCATCAGAAAGGAATGTCATCGTCCATGTCATCAAAGCCGGACTTGGCCGGCGCGGCGCGTTGGGGCGCGGCCGGGGGGCTGGCAGCGCTGGCACGCTGAGGTGCGACACCGCCCTCACCCGCTGGTGCGCCCAGGCCCTCGCGACCGCCAAGCAATTGCAATTCAGTGGCAATGATGTCCACCGTGTTTTTCTCCACGCCCGTGGTTTTGTCGGTGTAAGAGCCGTATTTCAAGCGGCCTTCGACGTAAATGGGGCGGCCTTTTTTGACATATTCGCCAGCAATTTCAGCCAAACGGTCGTAAAAAGTCACGCGGTGCCATTGGGTATCTTCGATCATCTCGCCGCTGGTGCGGTCTTTGCGGCGTGTGCTGGTGGCGATGGACACATTGGCCACCGCTTGGCCAGAGGGTAAATAGCGGATTTCGGGGTCGCGGCCACAATTGCCCAGGAGGATGACTTTGTTGACAGATGCCATGATTTTGCTCCAAACAGTTGACAGATTATGCGGCCTGGGCTGGCTCGGGCTTGGCCACTGGATGGACATGGGGGGGCGGGGTCACCATGGCCCAGGCCACTGCCAACCAAACGCCCATGCTCAGCGCGCAACATAAGAACAAACCCGGGGTGCCGCCGCCCTTGGCCAGCCAGCCGCCAAACGCACCGCCGGCAAAAATGCCCAGCGATTGCAAGGTGTTGTACACCCCCAGGGCCGAGCCGCGACCGCCACGGGGGGCAAAACGCGAGGCCAGGCTGGGCTGGCTGGCCTCCAGCACATTGAAGCCGCAAAAAAAGAAAAACAACAGCACCGCCAACACCCACAACTGTGCCGTGCCCAAAGACACCCACAGCAAAGCCAACTGCACCAGCATCACGCCGGCAATGCAGGCCAAAAACAAGGGGCGCAACCGACCGCGCCGCTCCAGGGGAAACAGTGTCTTGCCCATGAACACAAAGGACAGCAGCACCGTGGGCAAATAGACCCAGCCGTGGTCGGCCTGGGCCACGCCGGCTTGCACCAACAAAGCCGGCATCGACACCCAAGTGGCAAATTGCACCGCGTAGAGCACAAACACCCCCACGTACAAGCGCAGCAGATCGGTGCTGAACAATTGCGGCCATCGCACCCGGGCCGCACCACCTTTGGGCATGGGCGGCTCGGGCGGGGTCCACCATAGCACCATGGCCATACCGGCGATCGCCATCAGGGCGGTCAGGTTGAACAAGCCAGGCAAACCAGCCCATTGCGACAACCAGGGGCCCACCACCAGTGAGAGGGCAAACATCAGGCCAATCCCGCCCCCCAACAAGGCCAGCGCTTTGGTGCGCACCACTTCGCGGGTTTGATCGGCCAACAAGGCGCTGACCGCGGCCGACACCGCGCCACAACCTTGCATGGCGCGGCCCCAGGCCAGGGTGTGCAAGTCCGCCGCAGCCGCCGCGATCAGGCTGCCCACGGCAAACAAGCCCAAGCCAAACAGAATCACCCGCTTGCGCCCCCAACGGTCGGCGGCCAAGCCAAAAGGAATTTGCAGCACCGCTTGGACCAAACCATAAACACCCAGCGCCAAGCCCATGGCGGCAGCGTCTTCACCGCCAGGGTAGCGCCGCGCTTCCAGGGCAAACACCGGCAGCACCATGAACAAGCCGAGCATGCGCAGACCATACACCGTTGCCAGCGAAAAACTGGCGCGCCGCTCTGGCGCGGTCATCTGAGACGCGGTTTCGGGGGCGGCTTGGGTGTGGGTCACGGCAGGGCGCAGGGCAAATGGGTGCTTATTGTGTCCCAAGCCCATGTGGGGGCCAGCTTGACTATGATCGCAGGTTGTCCTCTTAGCACACCCATTGTGAACGCACCCTCTGACGGCCCATTCAGCCCAGGTGTTGAGCGCCCAGCGCTTGAGCATCCGGGGGGCTCGCACGCACAACCTCAAAAACATCGACCTGGACCTCCCGCGCAACCAGTTGGTGGTGATCACGGGTTTATCGGGCTCGGGCAAGTCCAGCTTGGCGTTTGACACCTTGTATGCCGAAGGCCAGCGCCGCTATGTGGAGAGCTTGTCGGCCTATGCCCGCCAGTTCTTGCAATTGATGGACAAGCCCGATGTGGACGTGATCGAAGGCTTGTCCCCGGCCATTGCGATCGAGCAAAAAGCCACCAGCCACAACCCGCGCTCCACCGTCGGCACGGTGACTGAAATCCACGACTACCTGCGCCTGCTGTTTGCGCGCGCGGGCACGCCCCACTGCCCGGATCACCAACTGCCCTTGCAAGCCCAAAGCGTGGCGCAAATGGTGGACGCGGTGATGGGCTTGCCCGCTGAGACCCGGGTGATGATCCTGGCCCCGGTGGCGCGCGAGCGCAAAGGCGAGTTCAGCGAATTGTTCACCGACATGCAGGCACGCGGTTATGTGCGCTTTCGCATCGGCCAAAAGGTTTTTGAGTTCAATGACCTGCCCACTTTGGTGAAAAACGAAAAGCACGACATTGATGTAGTAATCGACCGCTTGCGGGTGCGCGAAGACGCCCGCCAGCGGCTGGCCGAGAGCTTTGAGGCCGCACTGCGGTTGGCCCACGGCCGAGCGCTGGCCCTGGAGATGGACAGCGAAACGACCCACCATTTCAATGCCAGCTTTGCCTGTCCGCAATGCCATTTCGCGTTGGGCGAATTGGAGCCGCGATTGTTTTCCTTCAACTCGCCGCAAGGGGCCTGTCCTGGCTGCGATGGTCTGGGCTTGCAAGAGCACTTTGACCCCGCTCGGGTGGTGGCCTTTCCTTCGCTGAGTTTGGCCTCCGGGGCCATCAAGGGCTGGGACCGGCGCAACCAGCACTGCTTTTCATTGCTGCAAAGCCTGGCCAAACATTACGGCTTTGATGTGGAAGCGCCTTTTGAGTCGCTGCCCGGGTCGGTGCGTCAAGCGATTTTGTGGGGCTCGGGCGAAGAGGTCATCAAATTCACCCATGCCGTTGACAGCGCCAGCGGCGCGACCCGCAAGGTCAGCAAGCGCCACCCGTTTGAAGGCATCATCCCCAACATGATGCGGCGCTATCGTGAAACCGAATCGGTGGTGGTGCGCGAAGAACTGGCGCGTTTTCGCGCCGCACAGGCCTGCACCGATTGCGCGGGCACCCGGCTGCGGCGCGAAGCGCGCCATGTGTTGCTGGGCACGGGCCCGCTGGCCAAAAGCATCCACGCCCTGGGACAAATGACCTTGAAAGAATGCCTGGGCTACTTTGAGGGCCTGGTCTTGCAAGGCAAT
>RFNL01000431.1 GCA_009927195.1 Betaproteobacteria bacterium
AAAGCCGACATCGCCGCCAAGGTGGTGCACGAAATCAGCTCCGCCTGCGCTTTCTCAACGACGTGGGCCTGACCTACTTGAGCCTGTCGCGCAGCGCCGACACCTTGTCCGGCGGTGAGTCGCAGCGCATTCGCCTGGCCTCTCAAATTGGCTCCGGGCTGACCGGCGTGATGTACGTGCTCGATGAGCCCAGCATTGGCCTGCACCAGCGCGACAATGACCGCTTGATCGCCACCTTGAAACACTTGCGCGACCTGGGCAACAGCGTGCTGGTGGTCGAACACGACGAAGACATGATCCGCGCCGCCGACCATTGCGTGGACATGGGCCCGGGCGCAGGCGTGCACGGGGGCCGCGTCACCGCCCAAGGCACACCCGTGCAAATCCAGGCCAACCCCGACTCGCTGACCGGGCGCTACCTGTCGCGCCAATTGCGCATCGCCGTGCCCAGCCAGCGCCGCCCCTTTGTGCGCGAAAAGCGCGCCCCCAATGCCTTCCATGCGCGCCTGGATGCGCCAGATACCGAGCCCACGCCAGTGCTGTCAGTGCTCGGCGCTCGGGCGCACAACTTGCAGCAGGTGTCGGTGGACATCCCAGTGGGCTTGCTCACCTGTGTGACCGGTGTATCAGGCTCGGGCAAATCCACCTTGATCAACGACACCTTGTATGCCGCCGCTGCGCACAGCATCCACCGCGCCCACCTGGAGGCGGCCGCGCACGATGACATCCGTGGTTTGGAATTGTTTGACAAGGTGATCAATGTCGACCAGTCACCGATTGGCCGCACACCGCGCTCCAACCCGGCGACCTACACCGGTTTGTTCACCCCCATTCGTGAATTGATGGCCGAAATCCCCATGGCCCGCGAGCGCGGCTATGGGCCCGGCCGCTTCTCCTTCAATGTGGCAGCGGCCCAAGGCGGTGGTCGCTGCGAAGCCTGCCAAGGCGATGGGGTGGTCAAGGTAGAGATGCACTTTTTACCCGATGTGTATGTGCCCTGCGATGTCTGCCACGGCGAACGCTACAACCGCGAAACCTTGCAAGTGCCCTACAAGGGCAAGAACATCGCGCAAATTTTGGGCCTCACAGTGGAGGACGCGCTGGCATTTTTTGCGGCTGTGCCCAACATCACCCGCAAGCTGCAAACCCTGATGGACGTGGGCTTGTCCTACCTCAAGCTCGGCCAGTCGGCCACCACCTTGTCGGGCGGCGAAGCCCAGCGGGTCAAGCTCGCGCTGGAGTTGTCGCGGCGCGACACCGGCCGCACGCTCTACATCCTGGACGAGCCCACCACGGGCTTGCACTTTGCCGACATCGCCCTGTTGCTGCAGGTGCTGCACCAACTGCGCGATGCGGGCAACACCGTGATCATCATCGAACACAACCTGGATGTGATCAAGACCGCCGACTGGATCATCGACATGGGCCCTGAAGGCGGCGATGGCGGAGGCCAGGTGGTGGCCGTGGGCACACCGGAAGAGGTGGCCGCCCACCCCAGCAGCCATACCGGCCGCTATCTGGCGCGTTACCTGTCGCCTTGAGCGCTCAAGGCAATAACCACTGCGCGCCCACTTGCCAGCGCCGACTCAAGGGCTCGGTACCGAGGTAACTGCGGGTGGCGGTGGTGAAAGGCACCGTGTCCGAGTCGCCCAGCCAGGTCCAGCGCACAAAGGGCGACCAAGCACCGGCCCTCAGGCCTTGGCGATGCTCGCTGCGAAATTGCAGGTAAAGCCCCTTGTCCTGGCGGTTGGTGACATCGGGATACGCCGATGAAACTTGCGACAACAACGAGGTGTGTTGGCCAGAGAGCAACAGACCGGTTTCGGCGCTCCATGCCGAGGCCCAAGCGCCAGGGGCCAAATTCTCGCGCCAACGCAGTGGCGCCCAAAATTGAACGGCTTTGCGCAAATACCCTCCCGCGCCGGTGGTGGTGGTGCCGTCCAAGTTGTTCCACAAGGTGTGCAGGGCCAAGCCGTAACTCAGGCCCAGCGCGCCGCCATCGGTCATCTGGCCCGCAGGCGCATACAGGGCACGGGTGCGGGTTTCCCAATTGGGGATGTTGGTCAATCGGCCCGTGGCCAAGCTTTCATAGTCTTGTCGCCCATACAGCACATCGGCTTCCAGCGTCCACTTCGGGCTGATGCGGCGATCGCTCAGGCGCAGATGCAGACCCATCTCCGGACCTTGCAAACGCATCAGGCCTTCGGTGTAGCTGTTGAGCCCGGCACTGGTCGCCCATTGCCAGCGCATACCATCGGCAAGCGCTGGCGACTGAGGGTTATCGTTGGCCGAGGCTGGGCTCTGAGCCCCGGCCACGGCGCACCCAGCCCCCAAGGCCAGTTCAGCGCACAAGCGCAGCCCCTGGTCCATCCATGTCTCAAGGCTGCGCACGGGCGGCCTCCAGCACAGCGCGGGTTTGCAAGGCCTCGCGGCGGGCCGCTTGGGAGAAATCGTCACCGTGACTCGCATACAAAATAGACCTTGAAGCGTTGACAATGATGGGACCGCTGGTGCGGCCCTGTTGTTGGCGATAGCCCGCGCGCACAGTGGCCAGGGCGTCACCACCTTGGGCACCCACGCCCGGAATGAGCAAAGGCAGTGCCGGGGCCAGGGCGCGCACCCGCTCGATATCGGCCGGATAAGTGGCACCCACCACCAAGCCCAGCTGGCCGTTGACATTCCAAGGCCCTTGGGCCAGTTGCGCCACATGCTCGTACAACAAAGGCTGGCCAGGCACGCTGGCCAAGCGTTGGTTTTGCAAATCGTCCCCCCCGGGGTTGGAGGTGCGGCACAGCAAAAAAGCACCCTTGCCCGCGTGGGCCAAATACGGCTGAACCGAGTCAAACCCCATGAAGGGCGATAGCGTGACCGCATCGGCGCCGTAGCGTTCAAAGGCCTCAATGGCGTATTGCTCAGCGGTGCTGCCAATATCGCCGCGCTTGGCATCCAAAATGATTGGCACCCTTGGGGCCTGAGCCCGCATGTGGGCCATCAATCGCTCGAGTTGGGCCTCGGCGCGGTGGGCGGCAAAGTAGGCGATTTGGGGTTTGAAGGCGATCACCAGGTCGGCCGTGGCATCGACGATGCGGGCGCAAAAATCAAAAATCCGCTCAGGTTGACCACGCCAAGCCAAAGGCAGCTTGGCCGGGTCGGGGTCCAAGCCCACACACAGCAGCGATTGGTGGGCCCGCTCAGCCGCGTGCAATTTGTCAATAAAGGTCATGCAGGCATTCTAATGAGCGGCCTGTGGCAGTCCCTGCTGCAACTGGCCTTCCATGGGCCGATTCTGGGGCGGGCCGGCAAAAGCAGGTTTCATGGGTAGTCCTGTGCAGGGGCTGGGGCCCATGCATCCAAACCCAGGGCGCAAGCCTTGGCCAGCAATGCGCGGTCTTGCCCGGGTGCGGCCATCAATTGGGCAGAGGCGGGCAGTCCGCCGGTGGACAAGGCAAAGGCCAGGGCGGGTGCGCCCCAGACATTGGCCAAGGCGGTGAAGTCGGCCTGGTTCACCGGCACAGGCGCATCATGGTGAAACGCGGTTTGCGGTGTGGTGGGCAACAGCACGGCATCGACCTGGGCAAACACCTGTGCGGCGGCTCGCTGCAATGGTTCAAGTTGGCTTTGCGCTTGTGCCAGCTTGGCCGCCCCGGCACGCGCGGGGTAGCGCAGCATGCGGGCAAAGCCTTCACTCAAACCGGGCAAGTCCACGCCCAGTCGGCCGAGCCAGTAATCGGCGGCATCGCGCTCGCTCAGCAACAAACCAGCTTGGCGCACCGAGGTGGGTTGCCAAAGCGGCACATCGATGTCCACCCATTGCACACCGGCCTGGCCCAGTTTGGCACACAGGGCCGCATAGGCATGGGCCACGGCGGGCTCGAGCAACACGCCAGCGGCTTGGGCCAAACGACCGATGCGCAGGGGCGCCGTGCTGGCCACGGTGGCTGGCTCTGCCCAACCGCTTTGCCACAAGGCTGGGGCCAGGGCCTGGGCATCTGCGACCGATGCCGTGAGCCAACCGACGGTGTCGAGCATGTGGCACAGCGGCACCACCCCTTGCATGGACACCGCCCCAGCGCTGGGCTTGTATCCGGTGACTCCGCAATAAGACGCGGGCACCCGCACCGAGCCCATGGTGTCGGTGCCAATCGCGGCGGCACACAAGCGCGCGCGCACCGCAGCCCCACTGCCACCGCTGGATCCACCGGGTGTGAAGCCCAATTGCCAAGGGTTGTGGCAATCGCCATAGGTCGGGTTGCGGTTGGTCGCGCCCAATGCGCCCTCGTGCATATTGAGCTTGCCCAAAATCACCATGCCCAAGCCACGCAGGCGCTGCACCAGCGGCGCGTCTTGGGTGGGTCGGCGTTCGCGGTAGGCCGCAGTGCCCGCACTGCAGGGCCAGCCTTGCACGTCCACGTTGTCTTTGATGGCGATCGGCACACCGTCCCAGGGGCTGAGCGCTTGGCCGCTGGCCCAACGTTGCAGGCTGGCACGGGCCATGGCGCGGCTGCGCTCAGGGTCCAGCCACAGATAGCAGCCCAGCACAGTGTTGTATCGATCGATCCGCGCCAAGTAATGCTCGCATGCGGCCACGGGGTCCCAGCGGCCAGCAGCAAAGCCGTGCATCCAGTCCAGCACAGGTGAGGGGCTCTGATCCATGGTTTGCATGTTGTCTGCTTTCAAAGTCTCAACGCCTGTCGATCAAACGCAATGGCTTTAGCCGGCTCAATGCCCGTGAGGTCGTTGACCGCGCCGGTCTGGGCCAGCACCACGGCCGATGCCACACCCCATGGTGCTGGCGACAGGTTTTGTCAATTCTCCTGCAAACCCCTTTGGTGGACACGCGCATCACCCATGCACGGTCATGAGGCCGTGACATGCGCCGCTCAGCCAACCTTTTGGCATTGACTTGGCCCTGCAATTCCTGAAGCGGTGCAAGCCATCGATGAGCAAGCCGGTGTGATTGAATGTCGGTGCGATTGGCTCGGTGCTGTGGCCCAGCAGCAAGACCCGCCAGCAGCAGATCACCTGAGCGCTGCGCTGGACTTTCCGAGCCGGTCTCGCGCAGGATGAATTTTTTGCTCTTTCAGGGCCGCCAAAAGAATTTGGCTGGCCTTGCGCAAAGGGTGCGACAACGGTGCGATCACCACCAGGGGGTTGCGCATGAACACTTGGTCTTGCAACACCATGTCGGTGGGCGGGATGCTCGACACAGAAATGCCCGACCCAGCGGGGCACAAAGTGTTTGGCGGTACTGCCCACGGCCAAGCGCAAGCGCCCGCGCAGATTTACTTGTGTATTGATTTTACTTAGCATGCCGCTGTATTCCACTTCAACCCATTTTTCATGCAGATATTTTCAGATCCATCCATTTTGTTTTTCTTGCTCGGCATCTTGGCGGGCAGCGTCAAATCCAATTTGGAAATACCACCGCCGGTGGTGAAATTTCTGTCCTTGTACCTGCTGATGGCGGTGGGCTTGAAAGGTGGCTTTGCGCTCGACAAG
>RFNL01000351.1 GCA_009927195.1 Betaproteobacteria bacterium
CACTGGGCCTCGCCGCGGATTGAAAGCGCCAATGTCCATGGCACGGGATGCACCTTGTCGTCGGCCATTGCCGCGCATCTGGCCTTGGGCCATGGCCTGGAACAAGCCGTGACTTTGGCGCGCGCCTATGTTTTGCAGGCCATCGAAAGCGGTGCCAAAGTCCAAACCGGACAGGGCCACGGCCCTCTCAACCACGGGTATGCGCCTCACGCCAGTCACCTCACTGTGCTTTGAGATCATGCATTGGTCGGGTCCAGAAACCCAGGCACACTGTCACGGCCAAGGTGGGCAAGGCCGATCCCCAGGTTGGGGCCCAGGTGGCCAGCGCGTGGTACAGGCCAATGCCCGCCAACCACAGCGCCGTGGTTCCAAGATTCACCCCGCCTGCGTTGATGGGTGTGTTGCCACCGCCAAAGCCAAGACGGCCTAAGATCACCCCGTACAAAGGCACAAACACCGAGCTGAGCGTGAGCAAAAACGGCTCCAGGTTGTGCATGGGCAAGGCCATGGCCAAACCGGTGCACAACACGGCACCCCAGAGACCAAAGCGTTTCAACGGGGTTTGCGGTTGCAGGCTGTGGGCCGACAAGGCACCTGAGTACAGGTCGCCATAAGCATTGTCGAGTTCGTCCAACAAAATCAAACCCAGCGCCAGCAAGCCGCCTTGCGCCAATAGCAAGGCGGTGACCAAGTCAGTACCTGGCTCGACCACTGAAGCCACCAGCACACCCAAGGCGTAGCACCACACATTGGCCAGCGCATACCCCCACCAAGTGCCGCCCAAGGTGCCGCGGCGACTGCGGCCGTGCCGGGCGTAATCGGCCACCAGGGGCAGCCAAGACACCGGCATGGCCACCACCAGGTCCAAGGCATTGAGCGCGCTCATGCCGCCTGTGCCCGGGCGATTCCAAATCGCCTGCCAATCTTTGGCCTGGGCGACGCCCAGAAAATGCCAACTCAGCCACAGCAGCGATAACACCACCAAAGGCAAGCCCCAGCGGCTGATGAAACCCCGAACCAGGCCCAACATACTGCCCGCCATCAAGGCGGCCAATACCAAGCCCCACACCAAGGTGCTCAGGGCCAAGGTCAGCGGGGCGGCGGGGTCCAGGCCCCAGGTTTGCTGCAAGATGGCGGAACTGCCGTCGCGCATCACCACCAATTCAAAGGCGGTCCAACCCAACAATTGCACAACATTGAGCAGCACGGGCAGGCGGGCCAGCGATGGGCCATAGACCAGGTGCATCAATCCAGCGCTGGACAGGCCGCTGTCGCACCCAATTTGGGCAGTCCAAGCCAGCAGACCGGCACCGAGCGCAGAGCCCAGTAATATGGCCCAGATGGCCTCTTGCGTGCCCACGGCAGGCACCAAATAGGCCCCCACTTGCATCACCAGCAATCCCACACCCAGGCTGAACCAAAGGCTGGCATGGCTGCGCGCATCGAAGACGCGTTGGTCAGGGCAGACCGGGGTCAGGGCTTGGTTGTTTGTGTTGTCCATGGTGTGTCTTCTGGCAAGTTGACACAGGGAAAAAGCAGACCGTCAAAACCCATGGGGCAGTGGTGCTGCATGCTTCCCTGCGCGAGGATTACCTCAATCAGGTTCAAAGGGACTTTCTCAGCGTCGGCTTTGAACGGCAAAGCTTCAGCACCCCCAGCGGCTTGCCAACGGCAAGTTCGCCTATTATCGCCCATCCACGCCCAGCAGTCGGTGCAGATGGCTTGAGGTGGTGGTGTATTGCAGCGTGGTGTGGGTGTTGGGTCGCAAATGATTGGCGATGGCAAAAGCGGCCAAGGTGGCCTCGTGAAAGCCGCAAACAATCAGTTTTTGTTTGCCCGGGTAGGTGTTGATGTCGCCAACTGCAAAAATGCCCGCCATCGATGTGGCAAAGCTGGCGCTGTCGACCACCAGTTGCTTGCGCTGCATGGCCAAACCCCATTGGGCAATAGGCCCCAACTGGGGTGATAAACCGAGCTGAACCCAAATGGCGGTGCAGGGCAAATCATGGGCGGCTCCAGCGCTGTCCAACCATTGGACCGAGTGCATGCGGTGACCGTGCAAAGCAGGCTCGGTCAATTGTCCAATGTGCAGGGCCAGCGCCCCGGTTTGAACGGCATGGCGCAGGCGGGCGATCAACTCCGAGGGGGCATCCCAGGCATCGCGCCGGTGCATCAGGCCCACTTGGCGCGGGCCCAAACCTGGGGATGCGCCACACAATTGCAAAGCAGCTTCGATGGCGCCAGCATCTCCTCCGACCACCAAACAGTCTTGCGCGGCAAACACGCTGGGTTCTTGGCCAGCAAAAAACACTTGTTGCCCATGCAAAGTTTTGAAGGCCGCCTGTGGCAGGCTGCGCGGCTCGAAAGCGCCCACGCCTGCGGCAATGACCACGCAGCGGGCCTGAAACAGGCTGCCCTGGCTGGTTTGCACCGCAAAGCCCTCACCCTGGGGGGTCAAGCGGCTGACGCTTTGGCCCCCGTGAAACACCGGGGCAAAGGGTTTCACTTGGGTTCGCAAGCGCTCAATGAGTTCATGGCCGGTGCAGCGGGGCAAACCTGGAATGTCGTATATGGGCTTGTCGCCATACAACTCAGCGCATTGGCCGCCTTCGTGGGGCAAGCTGTCCACGATGTGACAGCGGATGTCTTGTAAACCCAGTTGAAAGGCTTGGAATAGGCCCACGGGCCCTGCGCCAATGATCAGCGCATCGGTGCAGGTGATTGGGGGGTTCTGGGGGGAGGCGGCGTTCAGCGGGTCAACTCGCTCAGCTTGCCCGTTTTGTCTTTCCAGTCATCGGCGTCGGGCAGGGGAATTTTGCGTTTGGTGATGCTGGGCCAGCCGGAACGGGCCAACTCGACGTTCAAGGCGATCATGTGCACCTGGTTGCTGGGCACATCTTCCTCGGCAAAAATGGCGTTGACTGGGCATTCGGGAATGCACACGGCACAGTCAATGCATTCGTCGGGGTCGATGGTGAGGAAGTTGGGGCCTTCGCGGAAACAATCGACAGGGCAACATCGACACAGTCGGTGTATTTACAGCGGATGCAAGATTC
>RFNL01000028.1 GCA_009927195.1 Betaproteobacteria bacterium
TGTGACAACGTGGGTCATGGTGACGATGATTGAACTGAAAGAATCATCATTTTAAGGCCAGCCAACTTCTTGCCATTGCGGTGCTGCGATTGGCCTCAAGGCGGCTTGTGGATGGCGGTTTTCAGGCCGAGACCAACACCGCACCCGCTGTGTGGTGGCTGGTCGGGTCAATCAAGACCAGCGAACCCAAACTGCGCGATGTGGCGTAAGGGCTGACCGGCAGGGCTTGTTGCAGGCCCAAAACCACTTGGCCGATCGCGTTGGGCTGCAATTCGCTGGCGGGCATGGCCGTCACCGTGTGGATGTCGATGCGGTTCTCAATGGTTTTGACCCGGGCCTTGACCCAGCGGTGGCCGTGCAGTGCCCAATAAACCCGGCCCACCACCAATGGATCGTCGTCGAGCCAGACAATGGTGGCTCGCAATTCGTTCCTCGCCGGATCCGGCCATGCATGTGCGGGGGCGGCGTCAGCCAGCAACCAGTCGCCGCGAGACACGTCCACCTCGTGGTCGAGCACCACGCCCGCGCTGTGACCCGCCGCCACATCGCCCGAGGTGCGCACGGCGGACAACACTTCTTTGATGACCGCGCTTTGCCCGCTGGGGAACACCTTCACGCTGTCGCCCACGCGCGCCACGCCGGTGCCCACACGACCCCAATAGACGCGACGGCCCTTGGAAGTGTCGGCGCTGTCGTGGAATTTCTCCACCCATTGCACCGCGAAAGCCAAATCGCCTTCGTCATCGGCCGGGGTGACAGGCAGGCGCTCGAGCAGCTCGAGCAAGCTGGGGCCGCTGTAATGGCACCAATCGGGATAGGCGCTCACCACGTTCCAGCCCTTCAGGGCCGAGATCGGCACGATGGCGTTCACGTCAATCCCCGCGTCATCGGCAAACTGCTGCAAGGCTTGGGCGATGTGGACAAAGGCGGTGGTGGCGTCGGCCACGGCGTCGAGTTTGTTGATGGCGAAGATGACCGAGGGCACGCGCAGCAGCTTGAGCAACAGGCTGTGGCGGCGGGTTTGCGGCAGCAGGCTCAGGCCAGTCTGGGCCCAGTCCACCTTGGTGGCGTCGACCAACACCACCGCGGCGTCGGCGCTGGAAGCGGCCGTCACCATGTTGCGGGTGTATTGCTCGTGGCCGGGGGCGTCACCAATGATGAACTTGCGGGTCTCGGTGCTGAAGTAGCGGTAGGCCACGTCGATGGTGATGCCTTGCTCGCGCTCGGCAGACAAGCCATCGGTCAACAAGGCCAAATCGGTTTCACCCTGGCGTTGCATACCAGCCAAGTGGTCTTGCAGCACCGACTTGGAATCCACCAGCAAACGACCGATCAGGGTGGACTTGCCGTCATCGACCGAA
>RFNL01000125.1 GCA_009927195.1 Betaproteobacteria bacterium
ATCGTCCATGCGGGTGGCACCGCGCTCACTCACGTCGGCGGCCAGGGTTTCGATCACGATGTCCTCGGGCGTGGCGGCGTTGCTTTCCACCGGGCAGGTGCAGGTGATGTCGCCCACCGTGCGAAATCGCACTTGGCGTTGTTGCACCACTTCACCGTCTTTGGGCGGGGTCATGGGGGTCACAGGGATCAGCAACCCACGGCGCTCAATCACGTCGCGGGTGTGGCTGTAGTAGAGCGAGGGCAGGGCGATGTGTTCGCGGGCGATGTACTGCCACACGTCCAACTCGGTCCAGTTGGAGATAGGGAAGACGCGGAAATGCTCGCCAGGGTGCAGACGGGTGTTGAACAGGTTCCACAGTTCAGGCCGCTGCGACTTGGGCTGCCACTGACCAAAGCTGTCACGGTGGCTGAAGATGCGCTCTTTCGCGCGGGCTTTTTCTTCATCGCGGCGAGCCCCGCCGATCAGCGCGTCAAAGCGGAATTCCTCGATGGCTTCGAGCAAGGTGACCGATTGGTGCACATTGCGGCTCTCGCCAGGGTGGGCCAGGCGCACGGTCCCGCGCTTCATGGAATCTTCCACGCTGCGGACGATGAGTTCAGCACCCAGTTCTTTGGCGCGCAAGTCACGGAAATCGGTCATTTCGGGGAAGTTGTGGCCGGTGTCGATCATCAACAGCGGGTAGGGGATGCGACCCACGCCAAAGGCTTTCTCGGCGCACTTGAGCATCACCAGCGAATCTTTACCACCCGAAAACAGCAGGGTAGGGCGCTCGAATGCAGCCGCCACTTCGCGCAGGATGAAGATGGTTTCTTCCTCAAGCGCGTCCAAATGGGCGTTGCTCAGGGTGTGCAACTCGTTGTCGTTTCTGGCGTTCATGGTTCAGGCTTTCACGTGCAATCCGCATTCTTTGGCTGATTCGTCTTCCCACCACCAACGGCCGGCGCGGAAGTCCTCGCCCAGGCTGATGGCTCGGGTGCAAGGGGCACAACCGATGCTGGGGAAAAACTGGTCGTGCAGCGGGTTGTAATCCACCTGGTGGGTGGCGATGTAGTGCCAGACATCGCCCCAGGTCCAGTCCACCAAGGGGTTGAGTTTGAGGATGGGCACACCGTTGGCGACTTCGGCTTCTTGGGCCGACACCTCGGCCCGCGCTTGCGACTGCTCGCGGCGCAAACCCGTGACCCAGGCTTGTTGTCCTTGCAAAGCGCGACCCAGGGGCTCGAGTTTGCGCACACCGCAGCAGGCTTTGCGGTTGGCGATGCTCTCAAAAATGGCTTGCTGACCAGGGTGTTTCACAAAAGCGATGACCGCATCCTGTTGCGGCTTGTACACCTGCACCGGGGCGCGTGAGTGGGCCTGCAAGCGCTCGAGCAAGGCCAGAGTTTCGCTGTGCAAGGCGCCGGTTTCCAGCACAAACACGGGGATGTCCAGGCTCAGACTGTTGATGATGTGGGTGATGACCACGTCTTCAGCGCCCAAGCTGGAAGCTTGTTTCAAAGGCTGCAATTCGCTGGCAGCAGCCTTCAAATGGGCTTGGGTGGCAGCCAGTTTCTCAGCGAAGTTGATGCTGGGTTTGGCGTGCAGCGTGGTGGCTGGGGTGAGGGGTTTCATCGGGCAAACAAGGGTTGGGGCTGGGTCACATCGCCTTGGTAAAAACCGCTGAAATGAGCCAGCAATTCTTGCCCTTTCGCCAGGCTCTGATCGGCGCGCAACACCGCGCTGGAAAAACCGCAGCGCTGCATCTGGCTGAGTTGGTCCACCAGCACATCCCCAGTGGCGCGAATCTCTCCTTTGAACCCACAGCGGCGGCGCAGCATCAGCGCTTGGCTGAAGGCGCGACCATCCGTGAATTGGGGGAAGTGCAGTTCGATGGTTTGCACACCCTCTAAGGTCTGAGCCATGGGGTCGGCGTCATTGGGCAGTTGCAAATCGGCGGGGTTGAAAGTGTCTGTGGGGGTGAGTAAGTTCATCAGGGTCTTTCAAACAACAGGACTCAAGGCCTCGTCATCGGCAGGATGACGCGCCGCATTGGCCGCCACCTTGAAGGGGTCGATGCCGATGCGGCGCAGGGCGTCGATGAAGGTTTCGCCATGCTGGCGTTGCTCGGTGTAGACCTGCAGCACCGCTTCAATCACATCCACCACCTCCGCAGAAGAGAAAGAAGGACCAACCACCTTGCCCGCTTTCGGGTCGCCGCTCAAGCGCGAGCCGTCCGATCCGCCCAAGGTCACCTGGTACCACTCCTGGCCGTCTTTGTCCACGCCCAAGACGCCGATGTGGCCGCTGTGGTGGTGACCGCAGGAGTTGATGCAACCGCTGATGTGCAAATCGATCTCGCCCAGGTCAAACAACTCGTCCAAATCCTGGTAACGCTCGGTAATCGCCGCGGCAATGGGCAATGAACGCGCATTGGCCAGGTCGCAGTAATCGCCGCCAGGGCAGGCAATCATGTCGGTGAGCAAACGAATGTTGGGTTTGGCCAAGCCCAGTGCTTTGGCTTCTTTGTAAAGTGCAGTGAGTTGCTCGGCGGCCACCCAAGGCAGGACAAGGTTTTGATCGTGGCTGACACGGGCCTCGCCCGCCGAGTATTTGTCAGCCAACTGGGCCGATGCATCGAGTTGGTCGGCGGTGGCATCCCCAGGGGCTTGCCCCAGGCGCTTGAACGACAAGGTGACCACACGCAAATGCGGGTTACGGTGCGGGGCCACGTTTTGCTTCAACCAACGCGCAAATTGAGGGTCTTCATCCGCTGCGAGGGCCAATTGTGCGTGCACTGCCTCGGCGGACCAGTTGATCTGGTGGTCCAAGTTGGGAGGCGCAAAACTCGCGCTCACACGGTCCAACTCGGCTGGGGTGATGGTGTGGGGTGCGCCGTCTTGCGTCAGGATGCGTTGGTACTCGGCTTCGACTTGGTCCACATAAGCCTGGCCTTCGGCTTTGACCAAAATTTTGATGCGCGCTTTGTACTTGTTGTCGCGACGGCCGAAGCGGTTGTAGACGCGCAGCACGGCTTCGAGGTAGTTGAGGATTTGGTGCCAAGGCAAAAACTCGCGAATCACGCTGGCGGTGATCGGGGTGCGGCCCATGCCACCCCCCACCATGACGCGAAAGCCCACTTCGCCAGCCGCGTTGCGTTGCACATGCAAGCCCACATCGTGCCAAGCCGTGGCAGCTCGGTCTTCGGTGGCGCCGCTGATGGCGATTTTGAATTTGCGGGGCAGGAACGCAAACTCGGGGTGGAGGGTGCTCCATTGGCGCAAGATTTCGGCAAAGGCGCGCGGGTCGACGATTTCATCCACCGCCACACCGGCTCGCTCGTCCGAGG
>RFNL01000398.1 GCA_009927195.1 Betaproteobacteria bacterium
CGAGTACGGCATCGATGCGCTGCATTCGCTCCAAGGCTTTGACCCGGCTTTGCGCTTGTTTGGCTTTGCTGGCCTTGGCTTTGAATCGGTCGATGAATCGCTGTAAGTGCGCCACCCGTTCTTGTTGTTTTTGGTAGGCCGATTGCTGCAACGCTTGTTGTTGGGCCAGCAGCACCTCAAATGCACTGTAATTGCCACTGAAGCGGCTGAGTTGTGCATTTTCCAGGTGCAAGGTTACCTTGGTCACCGCATCCAAGAAATCGCGGTCATGGCTGATCACCAGCAAAGTACCCTCATACCGCTTGAGCCACGCTTCCAGCCACACCAGGGCGTCTAAGTCCAAGTGGTTGGTGGGTTCATCCAGAAGCATCAAATCGGCAGGGCACATCAAGGCCCTGCTCAACTGCAAGCGCATCCGCCAGCCCCCCGAAAAGCTGTTAACAGGGTTGTCCAGTTCATGGGTTTTGAATCCCAATCCCAGCAACATGGCTTGGGCCCGCGCTCTGGCGTGGTGTCCGCCTGCATCGTCCAAGGCGGCGTAGGCCAGTGCCATCGCTTCGCCGTCGTCTCGGAATTCGGCTGCTCTCAAATCGGCCAGCACTTGGTTCAAGCGCATGTCACCTTCCAGCACAAAATCAGTGGCCCCTTGATCGGTCTCAGGGATATGCTGTTCGACCTGTGAAATTTGCCAGGTGTCGGGCATGGACCATTCACCTTGGTCCTCTTGCAGCTGACCTGTGATGAGGGAAAAGAGGCTGGATTTTCCAGCGCCGTTGCGACCAATCAGCCCGACTTTTTCGCCCACTTGAATGGTCACATCGGCTTGAGACAAAACGATTTTGGTGCCGCGGCGCAGCACTATTTTTTTGAAACTCAGCATGTCAGCGCGCGCAACTCGACTTGGTGGATCAATCGCACTTGGTCGTCGCCAGCGCTGGTGCTCAATCCCAGGGAGGAAAGTTTGGGAAATGCAGCCTCAAAATGCGCGCGCTCATGGCCAATTTCGAGGATCAAAATGCCGTCTTCATGCAGGTGCTCAGCGGCTCGCAAAATCAGGGGCCTGACAAAATCCATGCCATCAGACCCGCCCGCCAAAGCCAGTCTGGGCTCAGCCATAAACTCTGGCGGTAAGTTCGCCAGGCTGAGCTCATTCACATAGGGGGGGTTGCACAAAATCAGATCGTAGCGGCCCAATGGGGCCTGCAAGCCATCCAAACAATGCCATGCGATGCGATCTGACAAGCCATGGCGTTGGCCATTGATCTTGGCCACGGCCAAGGCATCGGCACTGATGTCGCTGGCATCGATGTGTGCATCGGGATAGGTCATGGCGGCGAGCACGGCCAAACTGCCATTACCAGTGCATAAATCCAAAATCCGCAATGGCGAACGAGTCACAAACAAGTCAAGGCTTTGCCGTGCCAACACCTCTGCAATCAAACTGCGCGGCACGATGCAACGCTCGTCCACATAAAAATCCACTCCTTGCAGCCAAGCCTCACGGGTCAAATAGGCTGCGGGCACGCGGCGTTGAATGCGCTGCGCGATCAAATCAAAACAGGCTTGAACGTCATAGGCTTGGAGGACAGGGGTAAACGCATCCGTGTCTGTGTCCAATGGGAGGCCCAATCGCCACAACACCAACCAAGCGGCTTCATCGGCCATCTCCAAGGTGCCTTGGCCCAGGGCCACTTCTGATGATTGCAACAAATCGGCGCATTGCACCACCAACTGCGAAAGTCTCATGACGATTGCAAAGCCACCAGATGATCAAGCCGCAGCAAAACATCTTGATAAATGTTTTTCAAAGGTTCGATATCTTGGACGCGAATGTGTTCGTTGACCTGATGGATGGAGGCATTGGGTGGGCCCAACTCGATGACCTGGGGACACAATTGGGCAATGAAGCGGCCGTCACTGGTACCGCCGGTGGTGGAGAGCTCGGCTTTCAGCCCGGTTTGGGCCCAGATCGCGTCTAGCACAACTTGGCTCAATTCCCCGGGTTCGGTGAGAAAGGGTTGTCCACCCAGAGTCCATTTCACTTGAAACGTCAGGCCATGGCGCTCCAGCACTTGGGTCAATCGCTGCTGTAAAGACGCAACGCTGGACTCGGTGGAAAACCGGAAATTGAAGTCCACCACCACCTCACCCGGAATCACATTGCCGGCACCTGTGCCCGCATGGATGTTACTGACCTGCCAACTCGTGGGCGGAAAAAATGCATTGCCATCGTCCCATTGCATGGCCACCAGTTCTGCCAAGGCGGGGGCCCATTGATGGATGGGGTTTCTGGCCAATTGGGGGTAAGCAATGTGGCCTTGAATGCCTTGAACCACCAACTTGCCACTGAGGGTGCCGCGGCGGCCATTCTTGATCATGTCCCCCGTGGCCTTCACGGATGTGGGCTCGCCCACAATGCACCAATCCAAAGTTTGCCGTCTTTTTTGCAATTGTTCGCACACCACCACCGTGCCGTCCAAGGCAGGGCCTTCTTCATCGCTGGTGATGAGAAAACCAAGGTTGAGATGGGTGTTGGGATGGGACGCTAAGAAATCTTCGGTGGCCACCACCATGGCAGCCAATGAGGTTTTCATATCGCTTGCACCTCGCCCAAACAGACACCCATCGCGGTGGGTAGGGATAAAGGGATCGCTGTCCCAGCGTGCCATGGGCCCGGTGGGGACCACATCGGTGTGGCCCGCCCACACCAAGGTCCGTGCGTGGGCATGCGTGCTGCGGCGCAAGGCCCATAAATTGGTGACTTGGCAAGAATCGGGACCACTGATCAAAGTTTCGCAGTCAAATCCCAGCGGCTTGAGTCGAGCGGCCATCACATCTTGACAGCCACCATCTTGCGGCGTGAGCGAAGCCCGTGCGATGAGCTGCTCGGTCAGTTGCAAGGTGCGGGTCATCAGTCGCGCAGCAAATCGTTGAGGCTGGTTTTTGCCCGAGTTTGGGCATCGACGCGCTTGACAATCACGGCACAGTAGAGGCTGTACTTGCCGTCTGCGCTGGGCAAGTTGCCTGACACCACCACAGAACCCGCAGGAACGCGTCCGTAGTGCACTTGCCCGCTGGCACGGTCATAAATTTTGGTGCTTTGACCAATGTAAACCCCCATGGAAATGACCGAGTTTTCCTCCACGATCACACCTTCAACGATTTCAGAGCGCGCACCGATGAAGCAATTGTCTTCAATGATGGTCGGGTTGGCTTGCAAGGGTTCGAGCACACCGCCCAAGCCGACACCACCCGATAGGTGAACGTTTTTGCCCACTTGCGCACACGAACCCACCGTGGCCCAGGTGTCGACCATCGTGCCCTCATCGACATAGGCGCCAATGTTGACGTAGCTGGGCATCAAGATGGCACCTTTGGCGATGAAACTGCCTCTGCGTGCGACGGCTGGGGGGACCACCCGTACGCCACTGTCTTTCATTTCAGCTTCGCTCATGTGGGCAAATTTGGTTTGCACTTTGTCATAAAAGCCCAAATCGCCAGCTTTGATGGCCGAATTGTCTTTCAGGCGGAAGCTGAGCAAAACCGCTTTTTTAATCCATTGGTGGGTGGTCCATTGACCCACCGCTTGGCGAGAGGCCACCCGCAAGCGTCCCGCATTGAGCTCGGCTATCACATGCTCGACGGCTTCCAAGACCTCTTTGGGGGCGGCACTGGGGCCCAATTGCGCGCGGTTTTCCCAGGCGTTGTCGATGATGGTTTCAAGTGGATGACTCATGATGGCAGGCGGGGGTTGAGTTGAAGAAATTGAACAATGCGTTGTGCTGCTTGCAGGCATTCGTCGGTTTGGGCCACCAAGGCCATGCGGATGCGGCCTGCGCCTGGATTGACACCATTGAACTCGCGAGCCAAATAGCGGCCCGGCAAAACGGTGACATTGTATTGAGCCAGTAATTGTTGGGCAAAAAGGTCATCACGGCCTTGCCATCCGGGGGGCAGGCCGGCCCACAAATAAAAACCCGCATCGGGCAAATGCACATCCAGCACCTTGGCGAGCACCGGCGTGACCTGGGTAAATTTATCCCTGTACTGCTGGCGGTTGGCGCGCACATGCGTTTCATCTTGCCAAAGAGCCCGTGACGCGGCCTGCACCATGCCACTCATGGCACTGCCATGGTAGGTGCGATAAAGCAGGTATTTTTGGATGATGGCGGCGTCCCCTGCC
>RFNL01000175.1 GCA_009927195.1 Betaproteobacteria bacterium
TTGAAAGCGCCCCAATCGTTGGGCCGCTTCCAACCCGCCCAAAGGCGGCTCATCGCGGAAGTAAATTTCGCTGTAACACTCGTCGGAGGCGATCACAAATCCATATCGATCGCTGAGATGGAACAGGATTTCCCATTCAGACAGGGGCATGACTGCTCCGGTGGGGTTGCCTGGTGAGCAGACAAACAGCAATTGCGTTTGGGCCCAAACTTCAGTGGGCACGCTGGCCCAGTCTTGGGCAAAATTGCGTTCAGCCACACTGGGCACGTAGTACACATCGGCCCCGCCCAACAAGGCTGCGCCCTCATATATTTGATAAAAAGGATTGGGGCAAACCACCCAAGGTCGTTTCTCACCCATCAGCGGATTGATCACGGCCTGGGCAAATGAAAAAAGAGCTTCCCGTGAGCCATTGACGGGCAAAATTTGTTGATCACTGTCCAGGCTGACCTGGTAACGGTTTGTTAGCCATTGGGCACAGGCTTGCCGCAAACTGGCCTCACCTGCCGTGGGTGGATAGACTGCCAAACTGGAAAAAGATTGGTGCATGACCTCCATCACCATGGTGGGGGTGGCATGGCGGGGTTCCCCGATGCCCAGGCTGATGGGTTTGTGTTCATTGCTGGACTCGACACCAGCAAAAAGTTGGCGCAACCGCTCAAAAGGATAGGGCTGTAATCGTTCTAACAGGGGGTTCATCGCTGGTATTATCGTTCCAGCATTGCTGGCAGTTTGCGGGTTTGTGAGCGGTCAGCTTTATCGCATTGAACTCCTATTGCCATGATTGCCGCTTTTGTCCATCTTGATTTGAGCCAAGCTTCCCAGTATGCCGTCGATGCATCCTTGCTACCCAGCCTGTTAGATACATTTGCAAGCAGTTTGACCAAAGAAAAGTCAGCCATTCAAGATCTCTTGCCCGGTGATGATGGTGAGGCCATTCGAATGAATTTGCATTCTCTCAAAGGGTTTGTGCCCATTTTTTGTAAACCTGCATTGGCCCAAGAGGTGATTGCACTAGAAGCCTTGGGCCGCAAAGAGAGTTTGCAAAGCCTGCGCCCTCGCTTGAGCCAATTGCTGGACATGCTCGCTTTGCTGGAGCAAGACGTGAAATTGTGGCGCGAGCGTTATCATCTCGATCCCCACGATCCCAGCCTGTTTCCGTCAGCCTGACGGACAAGGTTTTTTGATTCTTTACAGGCCCTTCGGTGCGTCTCAATTCCATCAAACTTTCCGGCTTCAAGTCATTTGCCGAGCCCACCCATTTCATGTTGCCTGGCCAGTTGGTCGGTGTGGTGGGGCCCAACGGCTGTGGCAAATCCAACATCATCGACGCAGTGCGATGGGTGCTGGGCGAAAGCCGCGCCAGCGAGTTGCGCGGCGAGTCCATGCAGGATGTGATCTTCAGTGGCACCACCACCCGCAAATCGTCCAGCCGTTCCAGCGTGGAGTTGATTTTTGACAATGGCGACCACCGCGCTGGCGGCCAATGGAGCCAATTCCCTGAAATCGCGGTCAAAAGGGTGTTGACCCGAGACGGCACCAGCAGTTACTACATCAACAACCAACCCGTTCGCCGGCGTGATGTGCAAGATGTGTTTTTGGGCACGGGTCTGGGGCCCAGGGCCTACGCCATCATCGGGCAAGGCACCATCAGCCGCATCATTGAGTCCAAGCCCGAAGAATTGCGGCTGTTTCTGGAAGAGGCGGCAGGCGTTTCCAAATACAAAGAGCGCCGCCGTGAAACCGAGAATCGCATGAATGACACCCGGGAGAACCTCACCCGCGTTGAAGACATTTTGCGCGAACTCAACGCCAATTTGGAAAAGCTGGAGCGGCAAGCCGAAGTGGCCCAGCGTTACAACGACTTGCAAAGTCAAGTCGGTCTCAAGCAACAGCAATTTTGGTTTTTAAAGCGGGCAGAAGCGCTGAGCGATCAAACCCAGTTGAATGAAGCCATCGCCCAAGCCTTGAACGCCTTGGAAGCCAAGGTCGCCGATTTGCGCCACTTGGAGTCTGAGCTTGAAATCATTCGGCAAGCCCATTACGAGGCCGGTGACCAGGTCAATCAATCCCAGGGTTTGTTGTATGAAGCCAGCGCAGAAGTCGGCCGCTTGGAGACAGAAATTCGGTTTGTCGCCGATGGCCGACAGCGCACCATGGCGCGCATTGAACAGTTCAAGGCCCAAATCGCCCAGTGGCATGATCAGGCAACTGCGGCACGGCAAGAACTCGCGCAATTGCAGGCCCAAAGCACCACGGGCGATGAGCAGGCTGAAATTTTGCGAGCCCAATGTGCAGAACAACACTTGCAATTGCCTCAGTTGGAGGACGGCTTGCGCCAAGCACAAACCTTGGCCAATGCGCAGCAACTGTTGGTGGTACAGGTGCAGCAGCACATTCAAGTCCTGGCTGCAGACCAGCGCAATTTGAACGAACAGCAACGTCATTTGCAATTGCGCCGAGAGCGCTTGGACAGCGATCAACGCAACTTGGCGTCCCCTGACCCGCAACAAATGCTGCAAGCGCATGCGGCTTTGCAGCAGGCCCAGGCGCAGGCCGGGCAAGCACAAGCCGCCTTGCTGCATTTGGAAGCCACGCTGCCTGAGTTGGATGCCCAACGCCAAACGGCTCAAAGCAAGGTCAACACCGAATCCGCTTTGCAAGCCGACTTATCCGCCAGATTGCAAGCCCTCAAGGCTTTGCAAGAAAAGGTCAAAACCGATCAGAAACTCAGCCCCTGGTTGAGCCGCCATGGTTTGGAGGGATTGCAAGCCCTGTGGAATCGCTTGCACATTGAACCGGGTTGGGAAAGCGCCTTGGAGGCGGCTTTGCGCGAACGCCTGTCGGCCATCGAAGTCGGTCAATTGGAAACGGTCCAGGCCTTTGCCAAAGAGCCTCCCCCTACCAAGCTGAGTTTTTACAGCCCAGCTTTGGCGGCCACTCCAGCCAGCACAGCAGCGGGCCGCAGCCGTTTGCTCGACTTGTTGCGCATCCATGATGCGGGTCAAAAGGCTTTGATGTCACATTGGCTGGCCCATGCCTATACGGCGCCCGATTTGGCATCTGCTTTGGCCAGCCGAGCCACGCTGTTGCCCGGCGAAGTCATTTATGTGCCCCAAGGGCATGCCATCACCCTCAACAGCGTGAGTTTTTACGCGCCTGACAATGAGCAAGCGGGTTTGTTGGCCCGGGCACAAGAGATTGAAAATCTTGACAAACAGGTGCGTGCCCAATCCCTGATCCAAGAGGAAGCCCGAAACTCGCTCGCACGAGCGCAGTCCGCCTACAACGAGGCGCGCTTGCAGCTCAACGGCGCCCGTCAATTGGCCAGTGAATCGCAGGCCAAGGCCCATGCCAAACAAGTCGAGACACTGCAGCTTGACCAGTTGGCTGAGCAAGCGCACAACCGTTCGCAACAAATTGACCAGGATTTGGCAGAAATTGGGGCTAGCGCTCAAATTTTGCACGAGCGACTGATTCAATCCCAAACGCGTTTTGAGGAACTTGATCTGCAACTGGCCGATGCGCAAGAGCGATATGCCCAGCTTGAAGACCAGGCCATGGCGGCACAGCGCCAATTGGATGAGGCCCGTGAGCAATTGCGCACCCTGGAGCGGCAGACCCAAGAGGCCGAATTCAACCGGC
>RFNL01000285.1 GCA_009927195.1 Betaproteobacteria bacterium
GTGTGCGGCCATGGCGGGCCAGGGCGGTCAAAGGCCGGTAAGCCAGCAAACCATCGGGCCGGAACAACAGCAGCAACAACACCGCAGCGCCAAACACCGTGGGCCGCCAATCGGCCAAAAAGCGGATGTACTCGGGCAACAAGGTCATGATGGCCGCACCCAACACCGAGCCGTACAAATTGTTCACACCGCCGAGCACCATGTACAAGACCACGTAAATCGACAGGGTGACATCGAAGTTTTCGGGGCGTACAAAGCTCATGTAGTGGCCATACAGCATGCCAGCCACTGAGGCGATGGCAGCGCCGGCGGCAAAGCCAATCAATCGGATCGCGGTCACATGGATGCCCAGGGCAGCGGCCACCCGGTCGTCTTCGCGCACCGCATCAAACACGCGTTGCAAAGGGCTGATGGACAGCAGCCACAACAGCAAGCCAATCAACGCCACGGCGACAGCGGCCTTGGGCAAATCGCCGCCTTTCATCCCCCCAAAGCCGCCGATACCCCCCAAAAATTCCATGTTCTCCAACAACACACGGATGCAAAAGGTCAAGCCCAGGGTGGCCAAAATCAGGTAGATGCCGCGCAGGCGCAAAGCCGGATAACCCACCAAGGCAGCGATGGCCGCAGCGATCAGGGCCGCCAAGCCGGTGGCGGGCAGCATGGGCATGCCCATCTTGGCGGTGAAGTAGCCCGATGCGTAACAACCCACGGCCATGAAAGCGCCTTGGGCGAACGACAGGCTGCCGGTGAGCAAACCGGCGTAGACGCTCCAGGCCAGCAAGATATTGATGCAGGTGAAAAACAGGTGATCGGCAATCACACGCGTTGCTCCTGCCCATGGTGGCCAGATGCGAACAAGCCAGCGGGCTTGAGCAACAAGGTGAGGATCATGGCGGCCCACACGGTGAGTTCGCCCAATCGGCCCCAGCCCAGATGAAACATCAGGGCTTCGAGCACTCCAATGCCCAGGCCCGCCAGCACCGCGCCACGCATGTCGCCCATGCCACCAATGGCCATGACCGCCAAGGCTTTAAGGCCAAAGGTCAGACCCAGGTCGGGCGAGACCGTGTCAGCGCGCAGGGCCAGCATCAGGCCAGCGATGGAGGCCAAACCCGATGAGATGAAAAACACCGCCTGGTTGACGCGCAGGACATTCACACCGAGCAAGGCCGCATGGGCAGAAGACTCTGCGACCGCGCGGATTTGCCGCCCCATGCGGGTGCGGGCAATGACATGGTGCAAGCCCCACATCAAGGCCAGCATGATCGCCAGCAAGACCATTTGCAGGTTCAAGAAATTAACGCCCAATATACTGAAGCTTTCGGCCAGCCAGCCGGTCATGTTGGGCAAGCGCAGCGGCTCGGTGCCCCACACTTTGTGCACCAAGTCGGTCACGATCAGTCCCAGGGCCATGGAACTCAATGCCGCCGTGGTGCGGGCATCGCCGCCGACAAAGCGGCGAAAGGCGGACCACTCGGTCAACACACCCAACAACCCCCCGACCGCAAAGGCCAACACAAAAGCCCCGGCCACGGGCATGAAGGGCAATGCCACCAAACCCACATAGCCGCCAAACATGAAGACTTCGGGGTGGGTGAAGTTGAGCTTGTCCAGCACCCCGATGATCAGGGTAAATCCAATGGCCACCAAGGCGTACATGGCACCACTGACCAAGCCATTGACAATTTGCCCGGCCAGCATGGTCGTGCGCAATGGTGGCGGGTCAGGCCATTGCCTCGGTCATTGCCGCGCGCTTGAGACGTTGCAGGTGCGGCAAAACCTCTTTGGCAAACATCTCCATGCTGCGTTTGGTCAGGTGCTGGGGCAGACTGCCAAAGTGCATCATGGTGAGCAGGTTGTCGAAATGCATCCTCGACCAATGGTCTTCCAGCATTTGCCGCACGGTGTTGGCGTTGCCGCAGACAAACATGCCCATCTCGATGGCTTTGTCAATGGTCAGGTCTTGTGACAAAGAGGCCTTGGCCTTCATCAGGTTCTTCATCGAATCGCGCGATGTATAGCCTGGGGGCAGCAACATCTCCAAGGGCATCTTCAGCAAGCGGTTGCGAAACAGCTCAAAGTGCAGCTTGGCTTCGCTGCGGGCCTGTTCGTCGGTGTCGGACACGTAGACCGGCACCGCCCAGCCCAGTTGGCTGTCGGCCGCTTCATAGCCATAACCTTCGGCGGTATCACGGTAGGACTTGAGGTATTTCTCGACCACCGCCGCAGGGCTGAAGGTTTGCAAATAGGTGTAGCGGTGTTGCGGCAGTGCCGCCCAATCAATGGTTTCCTTGCTGCCCTGGGAGGGCACCCAAATCGGCGGATGTGGGTTTTGGAATGGGCGCGGCCAGAGGTTGACGTATTCCAGGTTGTAGTGGCGGCCGGTGAAGCTGAACGGGCCGGGCCGGGTCCAGGCCTGCACGATCAGGTCATGGGCTTCATGGAAGCGCTCGTGAGAAATGGTGGGATTGATGCCAAAGGTGTGGTACTCGGCCCCAATGCCGCGCACAAAGCCACTGATCAAGCGGCCGCCCGTGATCACGTCGATCATGGCATGCTCTTCGGCCACGGTGATGGGGTGTTCGCGCAAAGGCAGGGCGCTGCCCAAAATGGCGATCTTGACTTTTTGGGTGCGCCGCGCCAGGGCAGAGGCCATGACGGTGGGCGAAGGCATCAGACCGTAAGCGGTTTGGTGGTGTTCATTGACGGCCACGCCATCAAACCCCAGCACTTCACCGTATTCGAGTTCGTCCAAATAGCGGTTGTACAACTGGTGGCCTTTGACGGGGTCAAAATATTTGTTGGGCAAGTTGACCCAAACGGTTTCATGGGGCTTGGTGGCTTCAAAGTCCAAATCGGCATAAGACATCAGGTGAAACAAAATGACTTGCATGGTGGGTGCTCCTAGTTGGCAATGAGTTGGATGGCGGCGCAAAAGGTGGCCGGGTGTTCAATTTGCGGCAAATGTCCGCATTGGTCAATGACTTGCAATTTTGCGTGGGGGATATGGGCTTTTATTTTTTCACCACAGGCCAAGGGCATGATCTTGTCTTGCGCGCCCCACAAAATGGTCACTGGCATTGTGGCGCGGTGCAACCACTTGTGCAGACAGGGGTCATGCAGCCTGGGCTCCCACGCCAGCAAGGCGGTGGTGTGGCGGTTTTTCATGCGGATGTCTTGGTCCTGATCGGACACGGGCAAGGCCAACACCTTGTCCGCCAGGGCTTGGTCGTGAAACAGATTGCGTGTCATTTGCTCAGCCGACCATAGAAAAATATCGCCGGGTTGGGCGTCGGGCACGCGCACACCGGCGGGGGCGCTCAGCAGCATGGATTTGACACGCTGAGGTGCGCGGATGGCAATTTCCATGGCCAGCCACCCACCCAGTGAACTGCCCACCAGATGCACGGCAGGCAGTTGCAAGTGGTCGAGCAGGTCCAGATAAAAATAAGCCAGATCGTGCATGTTCTCCAGCCATGGTGTTTCGGCCGATTGGCCGAACCCCGGGTGCTCTGGCACGATCAAATCGTAGCTTTGCGCCAAGCTTTCCATGAAGGGTTGGATCATGGCTGCCCCATCGGCACCATGCAGGTAAATCATGGGCGCGCCTTGGCCTTTGCGGCGCAAGCGCACACGGCAGTCATTGAGGGTGATGAAGGTTTCTTGAAATGACATGGTGACGGACCTTTTTGCCTATGCGGTGGGTTGGGTCATGGTTTTGGCCAGCAAGTTGTGTTGGGCGAACTGGACCACTTGTTGGGCCACGGTTTTGAGCTGGTTGACCACGGTCTCTTCACGCAACTGGCCATCTGGCCCAAAGGGCTTGGTGCTGGAGTTGATGGTGGCCGAATAAGGGGTGGGCCAGCCGCGCAAGGCGTGCACGATGGAGCGCAGGGTGAACAAGGTGGTGCCCATGGCTTGAATGCCCTCGGCGCAAACCACGCAGCCCACGGCGCGCCCATCGAAATAGGGCCGTTCGTCGCTGCGCAGATCTTCGGTGTAGTCCAAGGCATTTTTCAGCAAACCGGGGATGGAGCCGTGGTAACTGGGAGAAGCAATGACGATGCCGTCGGCTTCGCGCAGCAGTTGAACCAAGCGCTGCGCATTGGGGCTGCGGGTTTTGACCATGGGGTCATAGGGGTCCATCAGCAAGTCGGTGGCGCACAGCGCAGCGGTTTTGGCCCCCAGCGTTTCGGCCATTTGCAAGGTGGCGCGCATGGCCATCTCAGAGGTGGATCCAGCACGGGTGGTGCCGCCAATGCCGACGATAAACGGTTTGGGTGTGGCCAAGATGGGTATGTCCTGTGCGAAGACCGTCAAGCGCCTGCCCAAGGCAGAAAAATCAGGGCTGTCGATTTTGAAATATGCATGCTAAATTTGAGCTTGATTCGGCCATGTTACGAACCGACTTGGGCTTTGTCAACGCAGGCATCGCTGACTTTCTCTAGGGCTTACCCTGATTTTGGATGGCCGCACTAGGCTTCAACATATGCATGCTTAGTTTGTGTAATGTGTGCAGGACGGTTGCCGTGATTTGGGCGCAAAGTCAGAACCCATGAAATTCAAAACCTTTGAACAGTTTTACGCTACGCCAGGTCATTTGTTTCGCCGTGCTGGTCAATTCGTCACCGCCACGTTTGAAGCGGAAATGGGGCACTTTGGCATCACTGCCAGCCAACTGTCGGCCATATTGGCGGTGCATTTGCAACCGGGCATGCAACAGCGAGAGCTGGCAGCGGCCTTGAGTTGGGACGAGGCCACGGTAGGAGGCATGGTCAGCCGTTTGGAAGCACAAGGTTATTTGCAGCGGCGCAGCACCGCGCGCTCACGCCGTGGCCGAGAGATTTACATGACCGAGGCGGGTGAGGCTTTGTGCCAATGCATTGGGCCGCATGTGGACAATATTCAGCGCCATTTGCTCAAGCGCTTGAATGCGGCTGAGCGCAAAGAATTGATCTACCTCATCAGCAAGGCCATGGGCGTGGACAACGCCCAGTTTGATGCCAAGCTCAAACGGCGCAAGGCTTGACCCGGGCCCGAGCCCAGCCTGCTGAAAATCACAGAAGCGATGTCTTGGGCTGAAGAACCTGGCCGCCAGGTGTGGTGGTCGTGAGGAAGAAGGGCGCAAAGTCAGAGTGGCCACAGGGTCTGCGCCCAATCGGTTTTTCATGCTGCCGCCAACTGGCGTCGCGCTGGCCTTGCGCCATTGAAAACCGGCTGGGCACGGCCAGCACCCGTGCGGTGATGATTGGAGGAGTCAAGCGGTATGGGTGGTTCATGCCTGGGCTGACATTGAGGCGGGTGATAACATGAAACGCAGCTGATAAACATCAAGGTTCAAATGACAAAACACAATTTGGTGCTGGTCCCGGGTTTGATGTGCGACCACAGTGTGTGGGACCCCTTGCTCAAGGGCATCAGTGGCACAGCTTGCGTGCAGATCATTGACCACGGACAAGCCGATAGCCTGGTCAGCATGGCGCAGCAATTATTGGCTTTGGCCCCTGAGCGGTTTGCCTTGGCAGGTCATTCCATGGGTGGCCGTGTGGCCCTGGAGGTCATGCGTTTGGCCCCCCAGCGGGTGACCCATTTGGCCTTGATGGACACCGGTTATCTGCCCAAGGCTGCCGGTGCGGCCGGGCAAGCCGAGGTGGATAAACGGATGGCCTTGATGGCCGTGGCCCGCGAGCAGGGGGTGCGTGCCATGGCCCAACAGTGGGTGCAAGGCATGGTGGCACCCCACCGACTGAGCGATGCACCGTTGATTGAGCGCGTGGTCGCCATGTTGGACCGCAAGTCAGCGCAGGTTTTCGCGCACCAGATCAAGGCCTTGATCGAGCGCCCCGATGCCACCGATGTATTGCGCCAATTGCAGCTGCCCACTTTGATGTTGTGCGGTGAACTCGACAGTTGGTCGAATCTGCCGCAACACGAAGAAATTGCGGCCCTGATCCCCGCCCGCCCAACGGTGGTGGCGGTGCCGCAAGCCGGCCACATGGTCACCATGGAGCGGCCCGAGCCCGTGGTTCAAGCCCTCAAGGAGTGGCTGTCCATGCCATGCGCTTGAAGCAAGCGATGCAGGTTTTCGGCATCTGTGGCGGTCCCATAGAGGTAGGCAAACACATAGCGGTCTGGCCGTAGCAAAACCGCTGTTGCGCGTTCACTGTCAAGCACGCGTTGCAACACCCCTTGCACATCGCGCACCGTGACCTGACCGGCTGGCGGCGGCGATAAAAAATCCTCTTCGGCACGCAGCAAGCGCACGCTGACCAAGCCCGGCAGTGCCAAGGGCGGCGGCTTGGCCGTTGGAGCCGATTTTGTTGTCGATCACCACCGCTTGCGCCATTTGGATGGACAGCCTGGCCCCCACTGCGCGAGCGATCATGTCGGGCGCACCGCCTGGCGGGATGGGCGAGACCAAACGTATCGGGCGTTGGGGGAAGTTTTGCGCCATCAAGGGGCTCACCGGCAGCATGCAGGCCAGCGTGACCAGCCACGCAGCGCAGCACCGCGCACGGATGCGCGCACAACTCGTTGGCAAGGGATGGGCCTTGTTCCACCAGACTTTCATGGGGCAAAGGTTAACACTGGAAAGCAGCCCCTTCGCTGCTGCGCCTGGGCCAGCTGTGGTGCATCGCAGGCCTGCTTAAAATCAAAGCACACAGGAGGAAATCATGCTCAAAGGTAAAACAGCGCTCGTCACCGGATCGACCAGCGGCATCGGGCTGGGGATTGCCCAGGCTTTGGCCCAGCAAGGGGCCGATCTCATTCTCAATGGCTTTGGTGACGCTGCCGCTGCTGTGGCGCAGATCCAGGCCGTTGGCGTCAAAGCCGTCCATCACCCGGCCGACATGAGCAAACCCAGCGAGATCGAGGCCATGATGGCCTTTGCCCAGCAGCATGGCGGGGTGGATATTTTGGTCAACAACGCGGGTATTCAGCATGTGGCATTGGTGGAAGATTTCCCGCTGGACAAATGGGACGCCATCATCGCCATCAATTTGTCGAGCGCGTTTCACACCACCCGCTTGGCCATGCCGGCCATGCGCCAGCGCAACTGGGGCCGTATCCTCAATATCGCGTCTGCCCACGGGCTGGTGGCCTCGGCCCAAAAGTCAGCCTATGTGACGGCCAAGCATGGCTTGGTGGGCTTTACCAAATCGATTGCATTGGAGACCGCCACCACCGGCGTTACCGTCAACGCCATTTGCCCGGGCTGGGTGCTGACTCCCTTGGTGCAAAAACAAA
>RFNL01000027.1 GCA_009927195.1 Betaproteobacteria bacterium
TCGAAGACCGCGCCGCCCGAGAGGGCATCAGCGTGGATACGGCCAAGACCGACTTGTTGGCCGAAAAACAGCCTTCGCTGCAATTCACCACGCCAGAGGAATTGGGCGGTTTGGCAGTGTTTTTGTGCTCTCCCCAAGCCAACAACGTTCGTGGCGTGGCCTGGAACGTCGATGGCGGCTGGGTGGCGCAGTAAGCCTCAAAAACCGACGTTGTTGCCGCCCTTGAGCTGAAATCTCGCGCGCTTCATCGGGCGTGGCCACTTCCAGTGACAAGCCCTCCAAAATCGAGCGGATGCGCTTGACTTGGGCGGCATTGGTTTGCGCCAGGGTGCCCGGCGAATCCCACAGGGAATCCTCCAAGCCCACGCGCACATTGCCACCCATGATGGCCGACATGGTGGCGGTGGGCATTTGGTGACGGCCCGCACCCAGTACCGACCACACATAGTCATTGCCAAACAAGCGGTCTGCGGTTTGCTTCATTTGCATCACGTGCTCGGGGTGGGCGCCAATGCCGCCCAAAATGCCAAACACCGATTGAATGAACAACGGGGGCTTGACGATCATGCGTTCCAAAAAGTGCGCGGCCGTGTACAGGTGGCCGATGTCATAGCACTCGATTTCAAAGCGGGTCTGGTTGGCGCTGCATGACTCCAGGATGTACTGGATGTCTTTGAAGGTGTTGCGAAAAATGCGGCCATCTGATTCCGCCAGATAAGGCACTTCCCAGTCGTGCTTCCAGTTTTTGTAGCGCCCCACCATGGGGTGCAGGCCAAAGTTCATCGAGCCCATGTTGAGCGAGGCGATTTCGGGCTTGAGTTGCAAGGCCGGTTGCAAGCGCTCTTCGATGCTCATGGTCGACGCACCCGTGGTGAAGTTGAGCACCACGTTCGAGTGGGCCTTGATCACGGGGGCAAATTCATGAAAGTATTTGGTGTCTTGGGTCGGTTGCCCGGTGATCGGGTCGCGCGCGTGCAAATGCACGATGGCGGCGCCCGCTTCGGCCGCCCCGATGGCCGCATCGGCGATCTCTTTGGGCGTGATCGGCAGGTGCGGCGACATGGTCGGTGTGTGTATGGAGCCCGTCACCGCACAGGTGATGATGACTTTGCGTTTGGGTCTGGATGCCATGGTGAACTCCTCAGGGGATGGGGTGGGTGTTATTCGGCCTTGATGCCAATGGCTTTGACGATGCTGGCCCAGCGTTCGCGCTCGGCTTTCATGAAGGCGGTGAAGGCACTGGGGGACATGCCCCCGTCGGCGATCGAGCCCAGCGAGGCCAGGCGCTGCACCACGTCGGGTTGGCGCAGCATGACTTGGATGTCGCGGTTGACCCGGTTGACAACGTCCGCCGGGGTGTTGGCTGGCGCAAAAAGTCCGTTCCATCCGGCGTATTCAAAACCGGCAAAGGTGTCAGACAGGCTGGGCACCTGGGGCAAATTGGGCACGCGCTGTGCGGTGCTGACCGCCAAAGCCTTGATCTGGTTGTTGTTGATGTAGGCACTCAGGGCCGCGTCGGGCAAGCAGATCAGGTCAATCCGACCACCCAACACATCTTGAATGGCTTCCGGGGCTTTGTTGTAGGGCACATGGGTCAAGCGAATGCCCGCCATGGCGGCCACTGTGTCGGCCAGCATGCCTGAAAATGTTTTGGGGCCCTCGGTGGCAATCGTGAGCTTTTCAGGTTGCGCTTTGGCCCGGGCGATCAAGTCGGCCAGGCTTTGGATGCCGGTGGCGGGTTGGGTCGCCAGCACAAAGGGGCTACGGCCTATCAAGACCACGGGCACAAAGTCTTTTTCCAAATCAAACGGCAAGGTTTTGAAGGTAAACCCGTTGGTCACCATGGCGGCGGTGGTGGCGTAGAAAAAGTTGTAGCCGTCGGGCGCAGCGCGCGCTGCCGCCTGGGTGCCAATCACGTTTTGGCCACCCGGTCGGTTCTCCACCACCACGGCTTGTCCCCAGCTGCGGGCCAGTTGTTCGGCGATGTAGCGCGCCAAAATGTCGGGGCCCGCACCGGCTGGTTGCGAGACGATCCATTTGATCGCACGGTTGGGCCATGCGCTGGTTTGCGCCATGGCGGGCAAGGCCCAAGCCGCGCCCAAGCCACAAGCGGCCCAATTCAATAACTGTCGGCGTTGTGCATCAAGGTCCATGGCAAAAGCTCCTGTCAGTTGGGTTTAGAGAAATGAAGAATTTCATCGAACATGGCTTGCAAGCCCAGTCCATCTTGGGCCACGCCATAGACCACATGGTCGGGGCGCACCAACACCGCCTTGGCTTGGTGTTTTTCAAACCAAGGGGCCAGCACGGCTTGGTCTTCTTGCCAGGTGCCAAGGCCCAGTTGCCAACAGGTGACCGCCGCAGGCCGACAGCGTTGGGCAGTGGCCATGACGATTTCCGAGGCATCGGCCGAGAGCAACAAGCGCCA
>RFNL01000165.1 GCA_009927195.1 Betaproteobacteria bacterium
GAAACCGCTCGCGCTGCCAATGCATCTCAGCGATCGAGCGCCCCTCCAGTCGGTAGTAGTCCAAGCCGGTTTCTCCCACCCCAAGCACCTTGGGCAGGGTCGCCAGGCGCCGCAGATCGTCCACGCTGGGTTCGCTCACACCTTCGTTGTCGGGATGCACGCCCACGGTGCACCAAAAATTATCGAATTCGGTGGCCAATCCATGCACTTGGGGAAAGGTCTCCAAAGTGGTTGAAATCACCAATGCGCGGTTCACTTGGGCTTGGGCCATTTCGGCCCGCACTTCATCAATGCGTGCATACAGCTCAGGAAAATTGAGATGGCAATGTGAATCGGTGAACATGTTGGCGCCCCTTGAACTGGCATTAATTTCGGGCCTGCAAAGCCAAATGGGCTTGGCTGACCAATGCCTCGAGCATCAAGCCCGCGTTGAACGGGTGTTCAGCACTTTTGGCACTCAGCGTCAATTCCTTGGACCATTGGTTCAAGGCGGACAAGCAAGCCCCAGCAGGCAACGATTGGGAGGGAAAAAAACGGGGTGTCGCACCCACCGCCACACGCCAACAATCGTGGCAAATTTTTTGCAATGTGGCCACCACCTGGGCCGGCGCCCAAGCCAGCAAACCTTGCGCGTCGCCCCGAGCCACCGCCTTGGGCAGGGCCAGCCATGCAGAGGCTTTCAAGCCGCTTTGGGCCATCAGCCATGCATCTTCGGGTCGTCCTCCCGCAGCGCTCAACAAAACCGAGGCATCAGCGCCATCCAGACCTTGGTCGCGCAGCCATTGCTCGGCCACATGGACAGGCGGCCAAGTCAAGGCATGGGTTTGGCATCGGCTGCGCAGGGTGGGCAGCAGCAAATGGGCGGCCTCGCTGACCAACAAAAACCGGGTGTCACCAGGCGGCTCCTCCAAGGTTTTCAAAATCGTGTTGGCGGTGATGTGGTTCATCCGCTCGGCCGGGTAAATCAGCACCACTTTGTGCCGTCCACCGGATCGGGTGGTTTGGGTAAAGGCCACCATGTCCCGCGCCGCATCAACCCGGATTTCACGGCTGGGTTTGCGGGCTTTTTCGTCAATTTCTTTTTGCGCCTTTTCATGCAAGGGCCAATCTTTGTCGAGCATCTGTGTTTCTGGCATCAGCACACACAAATCGGCATGGCTGCGCAAATCAAAGTTACGGCAACTGGCGCATTGGCCGCAAGCACCTTGCTCGCTGGCTTGCCAACACAACCAGCCACGGACCAACTCCAAGGCCAATCGGTATTGGCCCAAGCCCGAGGGGCCTTGCAGCAACCAGGCATGCCCTCGCTGCAGGAGCAAGCCCTGCAGGGCCGGGGCCAACCAGGGCGCAGGCTTCACGCTTTGCGCAGTCTCTGTCATGGTGGGGTCAGCGCCGCAGGCACGGGCACCATGATGGACAACCAACCCCTGCGCACCAACACCTGGGTCATTTGTTGCCACACCTGATGGCGAGACTGGGCCGCATTTATTCGCACCACCCGGCCGGGCGAAGCCAGGGCTCGGGCCTCATAGCCTGCATGCACTTGGGCGAAAAAAGCCTGGGGCTGTGATTCAAATCGATCCGGCACACGGGCCGCGGCCAAACGTTGGGCGGCGATGGCCGGATCCAACGCAAACCACAGGGTCATGTCGGGCTCGAGCAAGCCATCGGCATGTCCCTGCACCCATTGCTCCAGTTGCGATAAAACTGCCAAATCAAAACCGCGCCCATGCCCTTGGTAGGCAAAGGTGGCGTCGGTGAATCGGTCGCACAAAACCACATCGCCGCGCACCAACGCGGGTTGGATCACCTCTTGGATATGGCTGCGCCGGGCCGCAAACATGAGCAAGGCCTCGGTCAATGGGTCCATGGCATCGTTCAATACCATGTGACGCAGTTTTTCGGCCAACGGGGTGCCACCGGGCTCGCGTGTCAGGGTCACTTGGCGGCCCTGCTGGCGAAAGGTCTCGGCCAAGCCTTGGATGTGGGTGGATTTACCGGCCCCATCCACCCCTTCAAAACTGATGAAAATACCCTTGCTCATGGCCCGATTGTGCCTTGTCAATACCCGCTCAGGGGCTGATGGAGGCGGCATTGCGGCGGCGCTGAAAGCGGTCCACCGCGGCATTGTGGGTCTCTAAGTCCGGGCTGAATTCGCTGCTGCCGTCACCCCGCGCCACAAAATAATAGGCATTGCTGCGCGCGGGTTGCACAGCCGCCAACAAGGCCGCTTTGCCGGGCATGGCAATGGGTGTAGGCGGCAGGCCTTTGCGGGTGTAGGTGTTCCAAGGATGATCGGTTTGCAAGTCGCGGCGGCGCAAATTACCGTCAAAGGTGTCGCCCAAACCGTAAATCACCGTGGGGTCGGTTTGCAAGGGCATATCCACGCGCAAACGGTTGTGGAACACGCTGGAGATCATGGGGCGATCGCTGGGTTTGCCAGTTTCTTTTTCCACAATGCTGGCCAATACCAGGGCTTGCTCGGCATTGTCCAGATCAATGGACATATCCCGTTTTTGCCACGCGGCTGCCAATTGGCGATCCATGGCAAAGAGTGCACGGGTCATCAATCGCAAATCCGAGTCGCCTTTGCCGTAGGTATAGGTATCTGGAAAAAACCGACCTTCTGCGGCCTGACCGTAGCGACCGAGTTGCGCCATGATGGCCTCTTCGCTTTGGCCCCGGGTCAGGTGTTGCAAATGAGTCGCTCGATCCAGGGCCTGTCGAAACTGGCGAAAGGTCCAGCCCTCCACCAGGACCAGTGCTTGCAAAGACTCCTGTCCACGGCTGATTTTTTGCAACAAATCCCAAGCCGAGTCACCATTTTTCAACTCATAACTGCCCGCACGCAACAGGCGAGACTGACCGCTCAAGCGAAAAAACCAGTACAACCAAGCGGGATCAACGGTCACGCCATTGTCCACACAGACTTGGGCAATGCCACGCACCGTGGTACCTGGTTCGATGGTGATTTCGACCACATCCTGGGCCAATGGCAGGTCGCGCAACACCCAGAACGTTACGCTGGTCAAACACACCGTCATGGCGAGAAATGAAATGAGCAGCCATCTGCCCCATGTGTTGCGCAAGGCCTGGGCTTTCAAAGAAAACACAGCAGGGATGATAATTCAGCCATGAACACATTGACACCGCCGCTACCGGCGAATTTTCATGGCGCATGTCAGCTGGTTCACTTGGGCGTGATCGAGGTCAGCGGCAGCGATGCTGTCTCCTTTTTGCACAGCCAATTGACCCATGACCTGGCTTTGCTGGAAGCAGACGGCATTCGTTTTTGCTCTTTTTGCAATGCCAAGGGGCGCATGCAAGCCACCTTTATGGCCTGTGTGGCCCAACCCAGTGTGGTTTGGTTGGTGTGCCGCCGAGATTTTTTGGCTGCAGTGCTCAAGCGGCTGAGCCTGTTTGTGCTGCGCGCAAAAGCCCGTCTGCGCGATGCCAGCGACGATTTGTCCATCTGGGGTTTGGTGGGTGAGGGTCTGCCTGCTCCATGGAAAAAACAAGATCGAATGGGCGGTACGGCCATGGGCTTGTACCCGGCGGCAGGTAAAGCGCGCGCCTTGTGGCTGGCCCCGGCTGGGCAAAGCCCGGTCAGCACCTCCCACCCGGCAGGTTTGGACCCTGCGGCCTGGCTGTGGGGGGAGGTCATCTCCGGTGTGGCCGATGTGCAAGCGGCCACCACCGAGGCCTTTGTGCCGCAAATGCTCAATCACGAATCGATTGACGGGGTGAGTTTCAAGAAAGGCTGTTACCCGGGTCAAGAGGTGGTGGCACGCAGCCAGTTTCGGGGCACCCTCAAGCGGCGCGCCTACATCGTGTCGGGTCCGGCCATGCAAGCCGGACAAGCGGTTTACACCGATGGCGATGCGGCGCAAGAATGCGGCACCATCGCCCAAGCCGCCAGCGATGACTCCGGTGGCGGGGTTGCCTTGGCCTGTTTGCTCACAGCAGTGGATCAAGACCGTTTGCACCTGGCCCGGCCCGATGGGCCGCTGTTGCGCCTGTGGCCCCTGCCCTACCCCTTGCGCGAAGACATTTGAGCCATTCGCCAGGCGGGTGAGAACTACAGCGGCATGGACATCATGATGTGGCTGATGCCAGCCTCTTCAAACGGCTCTCCTTGGGCCATAAAACCCAGCCGCTGGTAAAAACCTTGGGCACTGCGCTGGGCGTGCAATTGCACCTCGCGGTCGCCGCGCTGCCTGGCTTGTTCGACCAGGGCCCACAACACCTGTTTGCCCAATCCGGTTTGGCGCAAGCGTCGCAACACGGCCATGCGCCCAATTTTGGCCACGCCCTGGGTGCTGGGCAATAAGCGACCCGTGGCCACCGCCACCCCCAATGGGTTGCACAACACCGCATGCACACATTGGGCGTCAGCCGGGTCCCACTCCAAGGCCGGGTCAATGCCTTGTTCATTCACAAAAACCGCTTGACGCAAGGGAGCGGCCAGCGCCTGCAATTGGTCCCATGTGCCGCACCGCAAGAGGGTCATGGATTGGCCCAGTTCATATCCCTCCAAACAACGGCGCAAGGGCTCGGGTAGCGGCAATGAGGTATGGGTGTGGGGGTTGGCAAACACATAAACCAACTCGGCTTGCACCAACAACTGCTCGCCCAAAAACACCGCACCTTCAAAGCACATCGACGAGCGACCCAATTTGGCCATGCGCAAATACACGTCCAAGGCATCGTCGTAACGCGCTGAAGCATGAAACTCGATGCTGGTTTTTTTCAGAAAAATGTCGCCCTTCAGCGCCGCCATCGTGTCCTCATACGGCAGTGCCAAGTGGCGCCAATAATCGCAAATGGCGGTGTCCAGGTACATCGCGTAGTGGGCATTGAACACAATTTGCTGCATGTCCACCTCTGACCAGCGCACCCGCAGTCGGTGGGCAAAACGAAACAACTCTTTTTTCATGGACAGTCTCCGGGCGATGCGTTTGGAAGCCCCGCAACAACCAGTTTAGGCCAACGGCGTTTGGCTATAGTGGGGTTTCACCGCGCAGTCGGCCTCAACCCCACCCCTCCCCATGTCCCACATCATTTACCTGACCCAAATTCACATCGCCTATGGCGTTTTGCAACAACTCCCGGCAGAGTGCGAAAAAGCCCACATCCGCAAGCCCCTGATCGTCACCGACGCAGGCATCAAAGCCGCAGGCTTGCTGGACATGGCCCTCAAGGCTTTGGGCAGGGCGGCCGTGGTGTACGACCAAACCCCCTCCAACCCGACCGAGGCCTCGGTGCGCGCCGCCACCAGCTTGTTCCAACAACAAGGCTGCGATGGCCTGATCGCCTTTGGTGGTGGCTCTTGCATTGACTGCGCCAAAGGGGTGGCGATTGCCGCCGCCCATCCTGGGCCGCTCAAGGATTACGCCACCATCGAGGGCGGCTCTGCCCGTATCAGCGAGCGCGTGGCCCCGCTGATTGCCGTGCCCACCACGGCGGGGACCGGCTCCGAGGTGGCCCGAGGCGCAATTGTCATTGTCGACGATGGCCGCAAGCTGGGCTTTCACAGTTGGCACCTGATGCCCAAAGCGGCCTTGCTCGACCCTGAACTGACCTTGGGTTTGCCGCCCCTGCTCACCGCTGCCACGGGCATGGATGCGATTGCGCACTGCATGGAGACTTTCATGGCCGCCCCTTTTAACCCGCCCGCCGATGGCATTGCCCTGGACGGATTGGCCCGGGGCTGGGCCCACATTGAGCGTGCCACCCGAAACGGCCAAGACCGCGAGGCCAGGTTGCAAATGATGAGCGCTTCCATGCAAGGGGCGATGGCCTTTCAAAAAGGCCTGGGCTGTGTGCACAGCCTGAGCCACAGCCTGGGCGGGTCAACCCGCGCTTGCACCACGGCACGTTAAATGCCATGTTTTTGCCGGCGGTGGTGCGCTTCAACTGGGCAGCGTCGTCGGTGCAGCAAGAGCAGCGCATGGAGCGCATGGCCCATGCCATGGGCTTGGGTGCCATCAGCGGTGCGGCCCCGGCCGCAGAAGCGGTGGCTCAGGCCATCACGGCGATGAATGCGCGCCTGGGTTTGCCCAGCGGCCTGGCCGCCATGGGATTGGAGCGGGCGTGGTTTGACCAAATCATCGAAGGCGCCATGGCCGACCATTGCCACAAAACCAACCCCCGCTTGGCCACAGCACAAGACTACCAGGCCATGTTGACCGCCGCCCTCTAAGGCGGCTTTTCAGCGCAGGGCCAGAACGCGGCCGGGGTCTGGCGCTTGGCACCACTGGGCAAATTCATCGGCCAGTTGTTCGCTGGCCCGCACCGCTTGGGTCCACACCCGAACCCGGGCTGCCAGATCTGCGCCATAGGTGCTGAAGTCGCTGCGATCGGGCAATTTGCCGTTGGGCAAGGTCAGAACCCATTGGGGATTGGGGGCCAGCACGATGGCGTTGTCCAAATAGGGTGTGGCTTTGTGCCGCCAAGGCAGGGCCTTGTCCAGCCAGCCCGGCACCACTGCCTGTTGAAAGTGCGGATACAGCACCAGTCCCTTATACGGCAAATGCAGGTGATAGTCGGTGATGCCCCCATCCCAATAGGCACCGACGGGGGCACCCGGAATGTCATGCACCGCTTGCAGCACAAAAGGGATGGCGCAACTGGCATGTACCGCTGGGAAGAAATTGCACTCGGTCAAGGGCAGTTGCCGGGTGGCATAGTCGTCCACCGCAAAAGGCAAGTCGCCGCGGGTGGAAAACACCACTCTCTCCAGCCATGCGCCCATGGCTTTGCGCTGCACCGCATTGCTCAAATAGGCGAGCGCATAGCCCAAAGGCGTGAGCCATTTGTGTTCGCGCGCCAAAATGTGTTTGCCGCGTGAGGTGACCACATGCAATCGAAATCTCGGGTGGTTCAAGACCTGGTCCAGGCCATCGCCAAAAAATGATTGCAGGCTCTGGCTGAAAGCCTCGCTCACCTGTTGGGCCAGGGGCCGCTTTCGACCGGAGGGCACGGCGTAATGTTGGTGGATGTAGTCGTGTTCAAGCCGCGCAAAGGCCGTTAACGGTTGGTTCAAACAAGCCGTGGACATTCGCCAAGCCCCAATCGATGCACCCACCAAGTCAATCGCTTGTCGGCTTTGGGGCAACCAATGCCCAAACAAAAACCGGTCCAAAGC
>RFNL01000386.1 GCA_009927195.1 Betaproteobacteria bacterium
TCTGTGACCGCCGCGCCGTAACAAAAGTAATAAAACGCCTGGCCTTGCAAGGTTTGAAAGTCGTATTTGATTTCTGGCGTCATGTAAAAACCGGTGACACTCAAACCCACCCGGTCCAACCAGGCTTGCTTGGCCACTTTTTCCCAGGGTACCGAGGGCGCACCCTGGGCTGATCCGGCATGGGCCGCATGGCTGTGAAAACGCACTTCGCTGGCATCGCAGCCCAGCAGCCGTGCGGCCACTGGGGCCAGGCGGGCGCGCATTTGGTCGCAGGCATGGTTGATGGCCGCGCCATTGATGTCAGCGCCACTGGACGCTGCCGTGGCAGAGGCGTTGGGCACCTTTTGGGTGTCTGTGGCGGTGACACGCACGCTGGAGACTGAAATGCCCAAACCATCGGCGGCCACCTGGGCCATTTTGGTGTTAAGGCCTTGGCCCATTTCGGTGCCACCATGGTTGACGCTGACCGAGCCATCCATGTAGATGCTGATCAATGCGCCGCCTTGGTTGAGCATGGTGGCGGTGAAGCTGATGCCAAATTTAAGCGGCACCATGGCCAAGCCGCGTTTGCGCTGTCGCTGGTTGGCGTTGAAGGCATTGACCGATTCACGGCGGGCGCGGTAGGCCGACTCAAGCTCGAGTTGATCGAGCACCTTGTCGCCAATCCAATCTTCGATGCGCTGGCCATATTGAGTGACCAGGGTGGATGGATCACCCGAAACGGCCGGATCACGGTACAAATTGGCGCGTCGCACATCCAGCGGGTCTTTGCCCAGGGTGTTGGCGATTTGCTCAATGACGGTCTCCACGCCAAACATCCCTTGCGGGCCACCAAAACCACGAAACGCGGTGGCGCTTTGCATGTGGGTTTTGCAGCGATGGCCCATTGCCCGCAAGTGGGGGATGTAATAGCAGTTGTCGATGTGCAGCAAAGCACGGTCATTGACCGGGCCAGAGTAATCGGTGCTGTAGCCGCAACGCGAATACAAAACCACATCCAGGCCCAAGATGCGGCCCTGGTCATCAAAGCCCACGTCGTAATCGATGCGAAAGTCGTGCCGCTTGCCGGTGATCATCATGTCGTCGTCGCGGTTGACGCGCAACTTGACGGGTTTTTGCAACTTGAAGGCGGCCAGGGCCGCACTTTGGCTGAAGATGCTGGCGTTGCCCTCTTTGCCCCCAAAGCCACCGCCCATGCGCCGGCAGATGACCTCCACGTCATTGGTCGTCAGGTTCAAGGCGGCGGCGGCTTCGCGCTGGTTGCCGTCGGGGTGTTGGGTGGAAACATACAAGGTCAGCTGCCCGTCCTCGCGCGGCACCGCATAGGTGATGTGGCCTTCCAGGTAAAACTGCTCTTGCTGACCGCAATGGGTTTGCCCTTGCAAACGGTGAGCGGCGCTGGCGATGGCCGCCGGTGCGTCGCCCCTTGAGATGCCCTTGGCAGGCATGACAAAACTTTGCTGCGCCATGGCGTCTTCAATGGTCAAGATGGCCGGCAAATCGCGCACCGCCACTTTGGCCCGGCTAGCTGCTTCGCGGGCATAGATCATTTCTCGCGCCACCACCACCGCGACCGCCTGACCCAAAAACTCAACCTTGCCATCGGCCAAAAAAGGGTCGTCATGGACGATGGGGCCGCAATTGTTTTCGCCAGGGATGTCGCGGGCGGTGAACACCGCCACCACGCCATGCTCGGCCAGCAAGGCAGCACGGTCTATGCCCTCGCCGATCAACTCGCCGTGGGCCACGGGCGACTTGACCAGGGCCGCATACAAGGTGCCGCGCAGTTCTGGGATGTCGTCGGTGTAAACGGCCTCGCCCGTGACATGCAAATGGGCGGATTCGTGGATCAGCTCTTGGCCTTGCACACCGGCAGGCAACAACTCACGCAAGGTATTCGGTGCGTTCATGGGCTCAAGCCTCCACGGTTTGGTTGTCTTCAATGAATTGCAACACCAGGTTGCGGGCCACCAAGGCGCGGTAGGCCCAAGTGGCGCGCAAACCATCGCGCGCGGTGAAACTCGCTGCAATCGCCGCATCAAGGGCGGTGGGCGTCACCGCTTGGGGGGTCTGCCCCTCCAATACCGCCTCCAGGCGCGGCGCGCGGCATGGCGATGGGGCCAGGCCGTTGTAAGCCAATTGCACGTTTTTCAACCGCCCTTGGTCCCACTCGAATCGAATGGCCGCACAGGTGGCGGAAATATCTTGCTCAAAGCGTTTGCTGATTTTGTGCGCTTTGAATACCTGCCCAGGCCGCGGCTTGGGAATTTCCACCGCTTCGATGAACTCGCCGGGCTGCAACACATTTCTTTTCTGGCCGGTATAAAACTGCTCCAACAAAATGTTGCGGGTTTTGTGGCCACGGCGCAGTTGCAAACGGGCCGACAAGGCCAACAAGCAAGGCATGGAGTCGCCAATCGGTGATCCATTGGCAATATTGCCCGCCAAGGTGGCGGTGGAGCGGATGGGCGGCGAACCAAAGCGGCGCAGCACTTCGGCAAAGTCGGGGTAGGCGTCTTTGATCAGGCTCATGGTGACTTCCAACGACACCGCTGCGCCCACGCGCCAAGCCTGCGGACTGTCTTGCACCTGGCGCAGTTCGGTCACATTGCCCAAATAAACAATGTGCTCAGGCCGGGTGTACTGCTTATTGACCTGCAAACCGATTTCGGTGCTGCCCGCCAGCAAAGTGGCCTGCGGGTGCTGGACCAAATAGGCGGCCACTTCGGCCACGGTGGACGGTGCCACGAACTCATTGCCTTTGCGGGTGCGCAAAACGGGCTGGGAGATGATCTCACCCTCCAGGCTCAGGGTGGGCACGCTGGCGCGGCGAATTTCTTTCAGCAGCGGCACATCGGCCTGATCGTCAAGTTTGAGGCCCAAACCTTTTTGACAAGCTTGGCGGGTGGCATCGATGATGGGCTTGTAGCCGGTGCAGCGGCACAAATTGCCACTGAGGGCATCGGTGATGTCCAAGCGCTGGGGTTGCGGTTTGATTTGCACCAGGTTGACCAGGCTCATCACAATGCCGGGCGTGCAAAAACCGCATTGCGAGCCATGGCAATCGACCATGGCCTGCTGCACCGGGTGCAAACTGCCATCGGCGCGCTTCAAGCTCTCCACCGTCTTGATGGACTTGCCGTCCAACGATGGCAACAAGTGGATGCAACTGTTGATGGGCCGGTAATCCACGCCCTGGCCACTGGCATTGAGCTCGCCCACCATGACCACACAAGCGCCGCAATCTCCTTCGGCGCAGCCCTCCTTGGTGCCGGTGCGCTGGAGTTGCTCGCGCAGGTAATCTAAAACTGTGGTGGTGCGGCGCACACCTTTGGCTTCGACGATCTGGCCATCGAGCACAAAGCGAACCGTGTTGGTGACTGGGAACATGGTGGGTATTGGGTGATTCAGAGGTTTCAAGCCATTTTAGGGACTGGTCAGCGACAAGCCCAGGGGCTTTCAAAAAACAAACGCCCCACCCCGAAGGACTACCCTCAGGAGCCACGGTAGGTGGAATAAGACCAGGGGCTGACCAACAAAGGGACGTGGTAGTGGCTGCTGGCATCGGCCACACCGAAATCCAGGCTCACTTGGTCCAGAAATGCCGGCTCAGGCAACACCACGCCAAGGCTTTGGAAATAGGCTTTGACCCCAAACACCAGTCGGTATGTGCCCCGGCGCAGGCTTTGGTGGTCGTACAAAGGGCCATCGGGGTTGCGCCCATCGTCATTGAGCACAAAGCGCTTGACCAGCTCGGCCTGACCGGCCTGGGTGGTGAACAAAGCCACCGCCATGCCGGCCGCTGGACAGCCGTGCATGGTGTCCAAAACATGTGTGCTCAATCCCATGGTGATTCCTTGGCGCTGGTCATGTGTAAAAGTGTATACAATTTTTGAAACAAATCCATTGCGTCCGCCGCACTCCCACCATGCCCGACACCAGCACCCCGACCGATCAAATCGTCGACGGCCTGACCCGCGCCATTGTGGAGCACCGTTTGCTACCGGGCACCAAACTGGCAGAGCAAAAACTGGCCGACCATTACGGCGTGTCGCGCACCTTGGTGCGCCAAGCCTTGTTCCAGTTGTCGCAAAAGCGCCTGATTCAAATGGAACCCGCGCGCGGGGCCTTTGTCGCCACCCCATCGGTGTCCGAAGCGCGCCAGGTGTTTGGCGTGCGGCGCATGCTTGAAGCGGAGATGACCCGCAGCTTCGTTCGCAACCAGCGCGCCGAATGGCTGCAAAGTTTGCAAGACCATGTGGCCCAAGAGCGACAAGCCATCGCCCAAGACAATGTGAGCGTGCGCACCGAGCTGTTGGGCGACTTTCATGTGCGCATGGCCCAGTTGCTGGATAACCCGGTGCTGGCCGAAATACTGGACAACCTGATTTCACGCTGCGCCTTGATCACCCTGATGTACCAAAGCGCGCATGCCGCCCAACACTCGGCGGACGAGCATGCCCACATCGTTCAAGCCATGGCCGACCGCGATGAGGCCTTGGCCGTGCGCTTGATGGGTGAGCACCTGCAACACGTTGAAGACAGTTTGATGTTCGAGCGCACCCTGCCCAGCCACGATGTGTCGCTAGCTTTGCGCTGATGTGTTCAAAACCCGCATGAACTACGACAGCACCCTGCCCTACCCGCGTGACCTGGTGGGTTACGGCCGCAACCCGCCCCACGCCCAATGGCCGGGTCAAGCCCGGGTGGCAGTTCAGTTCGTGCTCAACTACGAGGAAGGCGGCGAAAACGCCACCTTGCATGGCGACTCCGGCAGCGAGCAGTTTTTGAGCGAAATGTTCAACCCGGCCAGTTATCCCGAGCGCCACATGAGCATGGAGGGGATCTACGAATACGGCGCTCGGGCTGGCGTGTGGCGCATCTTGCGCGAGTTCGAGCGGCGCCAATGGCCGTTGACCGTATTTGGCGTGTCCATGGCGCTGGAGCGCCACCCCGAGTTGACCGCCGCATTTGACCAACTCGGCCATGAAATCGCCTGCCATGGCTGGCGCTGGATCCACTATCAACACATGGACGAAGCCACCGAACGCGCCCACATGGACAAAGCCTTGGCCATCATCGAGCGTTTGACCGGACAACGCCATGGCCAACCCCAAACCGTGCATGGCTCGGGTTGGTACACCGGCCGCGACAGCCCCAATACCCGTCGCTTGGTCGCCGACCACGGTGGCTTTGTGTACGACTCAGATTACTACGGCGACGACCTGCCATTTTGGATGAAAGTGGCCAAAACCAATGGCCTGGTGGTGCCCCATTTGGTGGTGCCCTACACCTTGGACAGCAACGACATGCGCTTTTCCCTGCCACAAGGTTTTGCCCAGGCCGAGGACTTCTTCATTTATTTGCGCGACAGCTTCGACGCGTTATACGCCGAAGGTGCAGACCGCCCCAAAATGATGAGCGTGGGCATGCATTGCCGCTTGCTGGGCCGTCCGGGGCGCATTGTGGCCTTGCAAAAATTCATGGACCACATTGAACGCCACGACCGGGTATGGGTGTGCCGGCGCATCGATGTGGCCCGCCACTGGCAACGCGTTCACCCCTATCAGGAGCGCCCATGAGCATCAGCTTGTCCGAAATCAACCAGTTGCCCCTGGCGCAGGCCATCCAAGCCATGCAGGGCTTGTACGAACACTCGGACTGGATCGCTGAGCGTGCCCTGGCGCAGCGCCCATTTGCCAGCGCAGCTCAGTTCAAACAAGCCATGGTTCAGGTGCTGCGTGAATCTCCGCGCGAGGACCAATTGGCCCTCATTTGCGCCCACCCGGAGTTGGCGGGCAAGGCCATGCTGGCCATGGATTTGACGGCCGCATCCACCGATGAGCAAAGCCGTGCGGGCTTGACCCACTGCAACGCCCATGAGCTGGCCCAAATTCAGCAACTCAACCGGGACTACAAGGCCAAGTTTGGGTTTCCTTTCATCCTGGCCGTGCGCGGGCCGCGCGCAGTGGGTTTGACCCGCGAACAAATCATCGCCACCTGGGTGCGGCGATTGAACAACCCGATGGACTTTGAATTCGCCGAAGCTTTGCGCAACATCCATCGCATTGCCGAAATCCGCCTCAACGACAAACTGGGCATTCAACCCACCCTGGGGCAAGAGGTGTGGGACTGGCATGAATGGCTGGCCCAGTTCAGTGACCCGGGCTTTGCCGAGCGCGGCGAGTTGACCGTGACGTATTTGACCGCCGCCCACCAAGCCTGCGCCCGCACCTTGAGCCTGGGCATGCACGCCTGTGGTTTTGACGAGGTTTGCACCGATGCAGTGGGCAATGTGGTGGGCATCTACCATGGCAACCAAACCCAGGCCCCAAGGCTGTTGACCGGCTCGCACTACGACACGGTGCGCAACGGCGGCAAATACGACGGCCGACTGGGCATCCTGGTGCCGATGGCCTGTGTGCGCGAGTTGGCGCGCCGTGGCCGCCGACTCAGCCATGGCATTGAAGTGGTGGCCTTTGCCGAAGAAGAGGGCCAGCGCTACCGGGCCACGTTTTTAGGCTCTGGTGCCTTGGTAGGCCAGTTCAACACCGCCTGGCTGGACCAAACCGATGCCAATGGCGTGACCATGCGTGACGCCATGACCCAGGCCGGTCTGGACCCCAAAGGCATTGCTGCGCTGCGCCGCGAGCCATCGAAGTACCTGGGGTTTGTGGAAGTCCACATCGAGCAAGGCCCGGTGCTCAATGAGCAAGACCTGCCCTTGGGCGTGGTCAGCAGCATCAATGGCAGTGAGCGCTATTTGTGCGAATCCACGGCATGGCCAGCCATGCGGGCACCACACCGATGGACCGGCGCCGCGATGCGGCCGTGGCCATGGCCGAATTGGCCTTGTACATGGAGCAGCGTGCGAGCAGCGACGGCGACTCGGTGGCCACCATTGGGCAATTGACGGTGCCCAACGGTTCCATCAATGTGGTGCCGGGGCGTTGCCAATTCAGCCTGGACATGCGCGCGCCCACCGATGCCCAACGCGATGCCTTGGTGGCCGATGTGTTGGCGCAGCTCGATGCCATTTGCCAGCGCCGTGGCGTGCGCCACCAGATCGAAAAAACCCTCAGTGTGGCAGCCGCACCCAGCCACCCCGAATGGCAGGCACGCTGGGAGCGCGCGGTAGAAGCCCTGGGCCTGCCCTTGCTGCGCTTGCCCAGTGGCGCAGGGCACGATGCCATGAAGTTGCACGAAGTGATGCCCCAGGCCATGCTTTTTGTGCGCGGCGAAAACAGCGGCATCAGCCACAACCCCTTGGAGAGTGTCAGTTGCGATGACCTGCAACTGGCCATCGATGCGTTTTCCCATTTGCTTGACCAATTGGACACCCCGACCTCACCATGAACCCCCACCA
>RFNL01000240.1 GCA_009927195.1 Betaproteobacteria bacterium
AAGGCTTCTTGCGCTTGTTGCTGGGCCAATTGTTGGCGCAGCGCATCCAGATCTTTTAACGAGCGCGATTTCATCGGTGGTGGGGCCAGCATCGGGTTGGGGGAGCGGCACGACGCCTGCGCCGCGAGTGGGCATCATAGCCAGCGCCATAGCGCTGTGGATTTTGCCGGTCACAGCATCTGGTTTTCAGCCATGGAAAAGGCTTTGCCCGGGGCCACGATGATGTGGTCGAGCACCCGCACGTCCACCAAGGCCAGGGCCGACTTCAGGCTTTGCGTCAAGACCTGGTCTGCGCTGGAGGGCTGCACATGGCCGCTGGGGTGGTTATGGGCCAGCACCACCGCGCTGGCTCCGGTGTCAAGCGCGAGTTTGACCACTTCGCGGGGGTACACACTGGTTTGGCCCAGTGTGCCTTCAAACATGGGGCGGTAATGCAATAAATGGTGTTGGGCATTGAGCAACAAAACGGCAAACACCTCGGTGTCTTTCAGGGCCAAATGCATTTGCAGGTATTGCTTGACGCGCTCGGGCGAGTCAAACACCGGGCGATGGGTGAGTTGCTCGGCCATGGCGCGGCGTGACAACTCCAACACCGCCAACAACTCGGCCCGCTTGGCCGTGCCGCCCAAACCTTTGAAAGCCTGCAGGTCTTTGGCCTGTGCCCGCAGCAGACCAGAGATGCCGCCAAACTGGTCTAGCAATTCACTGGCCATTTGCAACACATTGCGACCTGGGGTTCCGGTGCGCAGCAGCAATGCCAGCAACTCGCTGTCGCTCAACGCAGCAGGGCCGCGTGCCAGCAGTTTTTCGCGCGGGCGCACATCGGTGGGTAAGTCGCGCATGGGCCTGGGGTGTGTGGAATTTTGTTCTAATGCCATTGGCGCACCAAAGGTTGACTCCCCTTGATCAGGGATTTCTACAATGGCGCGCGCAAACACGAGGCTTTATGACCCCAACCCCATCTGAACCGGCTGTGCGCGTCACGCCCGGTGCTTTTTTGACCTTGCATTACCGGCTCACAGGGCCGCAAGGCGATGTCATCAACACCTTTGCCGATAAACCAGCCACCTTGTCGCTGGGTTCGGGCGAACTGTCCCCCGCACTGGAGCAGCATTTGATCGGCCTGGCCGAGGGTGACCGCACCACCTTTGAGTTGCCCGCTGGCGCCGCTTTTGGGCCGCGCAACCCCGACATGTTGCAGTGGGTGAGCTTGGATTTGCTGCACCAAATGGGTGACCCGCAAGAGACCTACGCCTTGGGCGACGTGGTGGCCTTTCCCGCGCCCGATGGGGCCGGCAGTTACGCAGGGGCGGTGTGCCAACTGGGCGAAACTGCCGTGTTGTTTGATTTCAACCACCCATTGGCTGGTCAATCGGTGCAATTTGAAGTGCAATTGATCGGTGTTTTATGAACAACTCTGGACAAGCCGAAATTGTGTTGGCCGAACCGCGCGGGTTTTGCGCGGGTGTGGACCGCGCCATTGACATCGTTGAGCACGCGCTCAACAAATTTGGCGCGCCCATTTATGTGCGCCACGAAATCGTGCACAACACCCATGTGGTCAATGATCTGCGTCAGCGCGGTGCGATCTTCATAGAAGACTTGAACGACGTGCCACCCGGCGCCACCTTGGTCTTCAGTGCCCATGGCGTTCCCAAGGCGGTGGAACACGAAGCCCAGCGGCGCGGCTTTCAGGTGTTTGATGCGACCTGCCCGCTGGTGACCAAAGTGCATGTGGAAGTGGCCAAGCTGCACAAAGAAGGCTATGAGTTCATCATGATCGGCCACAAAGGCCACCCGGAAGTGGAAGGCACCATGGGTCAGTTGTCCAAGGGCATTCACTTGGTGGAAGACGCGGCCGATGTGGCCAAAGTTCAGCCCGACCAAACCGAGCGCTTGGCCGTGGTGACCCAAACCACTTTGAGCGTGGACGACGCCGCCGAGATCATGGCCGCGGTGAAAAAACGTTTCCCGCAAATCCGACCGCCCAAGCAGCAAGACATTTGCTATGCCACGCAAAACCGCCAAGACGCGGTCAAGTTGCTCAGCCCACAGGTGGACATCGTCATCGTGGTGGGCAGCCCCAGCAGCTCCAACAGCAACCGATTGCGCGATGTTTCGCAAAAATACGGCACCCCCAGTTACATGGTTGACCATGCCGATGAACTTCAAGCGCAGTGGTTTGAAGGCAAGCAGCGCATTGGCTTGACCGCAGGTGCCTCGGCCCCCGACATCTTGGTGCAACAAGTCATTACCCGCTTGCGCGCCATGGGCGCGGTGTCGGTGCGCACCTTGGAGGGCATCCAAGAAACCATCAAATTTCCTCTGCCCAAAGGTCTCAAACCCGACGCTTAAAGCATTGGCACTGGCAAACCCAACTCCCTACAATCGCCCAACATGCTCGACATCAATTGGCTCCGACGCGATCTGCCCCAGGTCTTGGAGCGACTCAACACCCGCAAGTCACCGCAAAACTTTTTGGATGTGGATGCCTTTCTGGCCATGGAGGGCGAGCGCAAAACTTTGCAAACCCACACCGAAGAATTGCAAGCGCGGCGCAACAGCTTGTCCAAGCAAATTGGTCTGCGCAAATCCGCTGGTGAGAGCACAGATGACATCATGGCCGAGGTGGCCAGCATCAAGGACGATCTGGAACGCTCGGCCCAGCGTCTGGAGCGCTTGCAAACCGATATGCAAGCTTTGTTGCAAGCCCTGCCCAATTTGCCGCATCCCAGCGTGCCCGTGGGCGCTGATGCGCAAGACAATGTCGAATTGCGCCGCTGGAGCCCCATTCCAGGCCTGGGTGGTGAGCCCGCCCCCCTGGGTTTTGCAGCCAAAGACCATGTGGACATAGGCGAAGCTTTGGGGCTGGATTTCGAAACCGGCACCAAGCTGGCTGGTTCGCGCTTCAGTGTGCTCAAAGGCCCCATCGCCCGCTTGCACCGCGCGCTGGCCCAGTTCATGTTGGATGTACAAACCCAAGAGAACGGCTACACCGAGTGCTACACGCCCTATATCGTCAATGCCGAGAGCTTGCGCGGGACCGGCCAGTTGCCCAAGTTCGAAGCCGATTTGTTCGCCGCCCAAAAAGGCGGGCAAGCCGGTGACGACCCAAACGCCTTGTATTTGATTCCCACCAGTGAAGTACCGCTGACCAATTTCGTGCGCGATGAAATCTTGGCCGAGACCGACCTGCCGATCAAACTCACCGCCCACACCCCTTGTTTTCGCTCAGAAGCGGGCAGCCACGGCCGCGACACCCGCGGCATGATTCGCCAGCACCAGTTTGACAAGGTGGAAATGGTGCAAATCGTCCATCCCGATCACAGCGAGCAAGCGCTTGAAGACATGACCACCCATGCCGAGGTCATTTTGCAAAAGCTGGGCTTGCCCTACCGCGTCATGCTGCTGTGCACCGGCGACATGGGTTTTGGTGCAGTGCGCACGCACGACCTCGAGGTGTGGTTGCCTGCCCAAAACACCTACCGTGAAATCAGCTCGGTGAGCAACTGCGAAGCCTTTCAAGCCCGCCGCATGCAAGCACGTTTCAAAAATGCGCAAGGCAAAAACGAATGGGTGCACACCCTCAATGGCTCGGGCTTGGCCGTGGGCCGGGCCTTGGTCGCCGTGCTCGAGAACTACCAACAAGCCGATGGCTCTGTGCGCGTTCCTGAAGTCTTACAACCCTATCTCGGGGGCCTGAAAACCCTTGCCCACTGAAAGCCCATCCATGAAATTCACTGCAACTCTTTCTGCACTCGCCTTGTGCTGGCTGGCCGCTTGCACCACCACACCCATGGGTGCCGATGGTGCGCCAGCACCATTGCCCATCCAAGAATTGATCGGGCAAACCCAACTGCCCCCGGGCAGTCGGGTCATCCATGAGCAGTCGCTCATTTTGGGTGCGGGCGATAACTGGGTCGGCCGTTTGGCCTTGGACGTGGGCAAGGAACCCAGCGCTGCTTACAACTTTTTTTTGGACCAGTACCAACGCAATGGTTGGAGCTTGATATCGGCCAGCCGAGGAAAAACCAGTTTGTTGGTTTTCACCAAACCCGACCGCAGTGCCACCATCGAAGTGTCTGAGGGCAGCGTGCTCGCTGGCTCCAATTTGGTGATGACCATCACCCCGCGCAGCGCCAACACCCCCCCCGCAGCGCGTCCCAGCGGGCCCGTTGGAACCACGCCAGCCTCACCGGCCGCACCCCTCAGGCCTTGAATCACGCACTGAGGCAGAGTTTGAGAGGCAAGGGCGCTGATAGAATTTGCGCCTCGACAACCGGAGAGATGGCAGAGTGGTCGAATGCGCCGGACTCGAAATCCGGTATACGGTTTTTGCCGTATCGAGGGTTCGAATCCCTCTCTCTCCGCCAGTCATCAAAGGCTCTACCCATTAATGGGCCATGGGCACTCACTACTTTTATAGAGGACCATTCGTTGGTCTGCTTAAGTTGCTTGAAATTTCAGTGCCTTGATGCCTGATAGCAACTTGTTGGCCTTCACAGCCTCCCGCGCTTGCCAGAGATCGTAGGCAGCCTGCTGAGCCAGCCACACTTCAGCCGCTCCGCCATAGTCGCGCCCCAACCAACGCTCGAGCCTTAGCGCCATCGCGGGGCTGATCGCCGCTCGTCCATTGAGCATCTTAGACAAAGTGGTGCGGTCTACGCCCAACTGGGCAGCCGCTTCGCCAACCTGTAGATT
>RFNL01000263.1 GCA_009927195.1 Betaproteobacteria bacterium
GGCCAGCGTGTCTTTGGGCGTTGCCGCAGGTGCCACCAAGCCCCACCAGGTGTCGACCGAAAACCCCGGCAACATTTCAGACAGGGCCATCACCTCAGGCAACAAGGGGCTGCGCTGAGGGGTGGTCACGGCCAACGCCAACAGCTTGCCGGCTTTGATATTGGCCGCCGCCGTGGCCAGGTTGTCGAAATTGAAATCCACTTGCCCGCTGAGTAAAGCCATTTGGGCTGGGTTGCCGCCGTTGTAGGGAATGTGCACCGCAAAAATACCGGCCCGGGCTTTGAACAACTCGGCCGCCAAATGCCCTGCGCTGCCATTGCCGCCCGATCCCACATTGAGCTGGCCGGGATGGGCTTTGGCATAGGCGATGAAACTTTTCAGCGAATCGATTTGCAAGCGCTTGGCGGTGTCGGCATTCATCACCAGTACATTGGGCACCCTGACCATCTGGGTGATGGGTGCAAAGTCTGTGCTCGCTTTGTAAGGCATGCGCGCATACAACCAGGGGTTGACGGCATGGGTGGCGGTGGCCGCAATGCCGATGGTCAGCCCATCGGGGATGGCTTTGGCCACCGCGTCGGCCCCGATATTGCCCCCCGCACCAGGTCGGTTTTCGATGATCACCGTGCCCAGGCTGTCTTTGACCCGCTCGGCCAAAAAACGCGCGGTCACATCGATCGGGCCTCCTGCGGCATAGGGCACGATCAGTCGGATCGGTTTGCCCCCGGGCCAGGTGGTTTGGGCCGCGGCCATGCCGGCCCAGGCCATCAGGCCCAAGGCCAGCCAGCGCCAAAAGGGGTTTTGCGGGGTAGAGGATCGGAGCATGTGTTTTTCCTAGGGGTCAGCCTTTGGCCTTGTCGGCCTCGGTGATAAAGGAGTCGGCAAAAAAAGCGTCACTGGGCAAGCCCGCTTGGGCACAGAAATCTTGCCGCGCCGAATCCACCACAATGGGGGCACCGCAGACATAAGCTTGGTGGCCGCTGAGGTCGGCAAAGTCGGCCAGCACCGCGTGGTGCACATAGCCGGTGCGCCCGCTCCATCCGTCTTCGGCCAGCGCATCGGACACCACAGGCACATAGGTCAGCCACGGCAAGGAAGCGGTTTGTTCGCGCACCCAGCCATCCATGTACAAATCTGCAGGACGGCGCCCGCCCCAGTACAGGGTGGTGGGGCGCTCAATGCCGGCGTGGCGCATGTGTTCAATGATGGCTTTGATCGGTGCAAAGCCGGTGCCTGAGGCCAAAAAGATCAGTGGCAGGCTGTGGTCTTCGCGCAAAAAGAAACTCCCTTGGGGGCCTTCGATGCGTTGAATTTCTTTTTCCTTCATGGCTGAGAACACATGATCGGTGAACTTGCCGCCGGGCATGTGGCGGATGTGCAACTCGATGCTGGGGCTGCCCTGCGCCAGGGTGTGGGGGGCATTGGCCATGGAATAGCTGCGGCGAGAGCCATCGCGCAGCAAGAAGTCGATGTACTGTCCCGCGCGGAATTGAAAGACATCGTTGGTGGGCAGTTGCAATTGGATGACCATGACATCATGCGAGGCCTGTGTCAGGCTGAGCACGCGCACCGGCATTTTGCGGATCGCAAAGGCGCCTTCTTCGGCCACTTGGCGCGACTCCAAGACCAGATCGGATGTAGCACAGGCCCTACAGGTCAGGATGTGGCCCTGGGCTTTTTCTTCATCGCTCAAAGCCTTGCTTTGGTATTCAGACATCATCACATCGCCGCTGATTTTTTTGCATTTGCAAGACCCGCAAGCTCCGTCTTTGCAGCCGTAGGGCAGACCAATGCCTTGGCGCAGTCCGGCACTGAGCAAGGTCTCAAAGCTTTCGGCCGTGAAATGGCGGCCGCTGGGTTGAACCGTGACGCTGAAACTCATGTTTGGTTATCCTCGGGATTGAATTTTTTTGTCAACAGCGATTTTGCCTTCAAACACTTCACCGCTGGGTGCCTTGCCGGCCCGGTTTCGCCGCCAACGCTTGCTGATCGTGGGTTGTGGCGATGTCGGTCAGCGCTTGGCCGGTTTGGTGCCAAAGCCGGTGCAGGTGATGGCCCTGACCTCAACGGCTGACAAGATGGCGAATTTGCGTCGCCTGGGGATCACCCCTTTGTGGGGCAACCTCGATGAGCCCCACACGCTGCGCCGCTTGGCGGGTTTGGCCCATCGCGTGGTGCATTTGGCCCCCCCACCGGGCGAGGGCTTTGGCGACCCCCGCACGCTGGCCTTGCTGCGCAGCTTGGCGCGGCGCAACGCACCGCAAAGTTGGGTTTATGGGTCCACCAGCGGTGTGTACGGTGACTGCCAGGGACACTGGGTTAATGAGTCCCAACCCGCAACGCCTTTCACCCCGCGGGCCTTTCGGCGGGTCGATGCCGAAACGCGCTTGCGCTGGTATGGCAAAGGCACGGGTTTGCGCCAAGGATCGCGGGTGAGCATTTTGCGCATCCCGGGGATCTACGCTTGGACCGGGTGGGCGGCACACCGCTGGAGCGTTTGCGCAAAGGCACGCCGGTGTTGCAGGCCAAGGACGATGTATACACCAACCATATCCATGCCAATGACCTGGCCCGCGCTTGTTGGCTGGCGCTGTGGCGCGGCCAAGCGCAGCGCATCTACCATGTCAGCGACGACAGCCAACTCAAAATGGGTGACTACTTTGACCTGGCGGCCGATCTGCTGGGCTTGCCCAGGCCCGCACGTGTGGCCCGCGATACCGCGCAAGACCAACTGCCTTTGATGCTGCTGAGCTTCATGAGCGAGTCCAGACGCTTGGATAACCAGCGCATGAAGCAAGAGCTGCAGTTGCGCTTGCACTACCCCACGGTGCACCAGGGTTTACAGCCCAAGCCACGGGCGTGAGCCACAAGCGGGTGCTTCAGCGCATGCCAATCTTGGCGGCGTTGAAGATGTGTTGTGCTTCGCGCGGCATGCAGCGCCAGTAAGCCGGAGTGGCTTGGACCGAGCCCTTGAGTTCAGCCGCAGCGGTCCAGGCCCAACGCGGGTTGTACAAAAAGCTGCGGGCCAAGGCCACCAAGTCCGCTTCTTGTTGGGCGATGATGGATTCGGCCTGGTCGGGCTCGGTGATCAATCCCACCGCCATGGTGGGCAGGCCTGACTTTTGTTTCACCATCTTGGCAAATGGCACTTGGTAGCCCGGGGCCAGATTGATTTTTTGCAAAGGTGAAACGCCACCTGAGGAGATGTGCACAAAATTGGCGCCGGAGTGTTTCAATCGCAGCGCGAAATCGGCGGTTTCCTCAGCCGTCCAACCCCCTTCAACCCAGTCGGTGGCCGACAGTCGCATGCCCAAGGCCCCGTCATAGACTTTTCGCACCGCCTCAAACACCTGCAAAGGGAAGCGGATGCGGTTTTCAAAATTGCCGCCAAACGCATCGGTGCGTTGGTTTGACAAGGGGGACAAAAACTCATGCAGCAAATAGCCATGGGCCCCATGCAACTCGATGGCTTCAATGCCCATGTCTTGCACGCGTTCGGCGGCCCGCACGAAATCTTTCAAAATCACCTCCAAGCCATTGGGGCTGATGGCTTGTGGGGCCGGTTCTGCGTCGTTGATCGGCAGGGCAGATGGTGCTTCGGGCCACCAGCCACCTTGTGCTTGGGGAATCAGCTTGCCGCCGTTCCAGGGCACATGGCTGGAGGCTTTGCGCCCGGCATGGCCGATTTGGATGGACACCGGCACCGGTGGGGCCAGCCGCCTGGCGCGGCCCAAGCGATCGGCCAATGCCTGGGCGGTGGCATCGTTGTAAATGCCCAGGCAAGCTGGCGTGATGCGACCCCGCTCCGAGACGGCGGTGGCTTCGATGGTGAACAAGCCGGCCCCGCTGTTGAGCAGGTTGCCCCAGTGCATGAGGTGCCAATCGTCGGCCAAACCGTCTTGGCAGGAGTACTGGCACATGGGGGCCACTACGATGCGGTTGGCCAAGCGCAGGGGGCCGCGGCCTGAGCCGAGTTCGAATTCGCTGAAAAGTACACTCACAACTGTCTCCGAGGGTCATGGGGCAAGATCCTAGCCGGATTTACCCGCCCCAGTTGTTGGAACTGCATCCGGTAGCCCCAAGCGGGTAGGATGTCACCATCCTTTGTAAAGATTTCATGCGAAACATGTTTGCCAAGAATATTCGTTTTTTGTGGTTCAAATTGATGTTTCTCTGTTGTGCACCGGTTTGGGCTGAGTCAGCTGAGGCACAAAGCCCGTCCGAGGCGGGTGATATTTGGCTCAACCCAGGGTTTATTTCTTATCACTTTCCCAAAGAAGGCCTGAGCTTTAACAACGAAAACAGCGGCTTGGGCATTGAATGGCGGCAATCGCAGGAGGTATCTTGGTCGGGAGGTTTTTTCCACAACAGTGATTGGGAGCGCAGCTACTATGTGGGCGCCTACTGGACACCTTGGGTGGCAATGGGTTGGCGTTGGGGGGCTTTTATTGGGGTGGTTGATGGCTACCCCAAGATGCTCAATGGCGGTGCATTCCCTTTTTTGACGCCGGTGGCCACGCGCGAATGGCAGCGTTGGGGGGTGGGCGTGAGTTTGTTGCCTGATTACGAAAATCGCCTGCATGGCGCCTTGACGGTTCAGATCAAATACAAATGGAAACCATGAGTGATGTCAGAGCTGCCCTTGTTTCCACTCAGCCAAGGCTTATTGCCGCAGGGCTTGTTGCATTTGCAAATTTTTGAAATTCGCTACCTGACCATGATCCGTCAGTGCCGGCAACAAAACACCCCCTTTGGCGTGGTGATGTTGGCCCAAGGCAAAGAAGTGCGCCAAGCCGGCGCACAAGAGCGGTTGATGAACCAAGGCTGCATGGCCCATTTGCTGGAGGTAGAGGCTTTGCAGCCCAATTTGTTGCGGGTGTTGTGCCAAGGGGGTGCGCGGTTTCGCCTGGGCGAGCATGTGCAAGCGCCCAACGGTTTATGGCGCGGCGAGGTCAGCATGTTGCCCGAGGAACCCTTTGCGCCTGTGCCCGAGGAGCTGGCGCATGTGGCTCAACGCTTGGCGCAAATGTCCGGGCAATGGCGAGAGCGCGGCATGGATGAAGCGCAATGGCCTTGGCGCGGCGATGCCGAATATGGCGATTGCGCTTGGGTGGCTCACCGCTGGTTGGAGTTGTTGCCGCTGAGTCCTGCGCAAAAGCACAGCGCCATGCTCGAAGCCGACCCCGTGCTGCGCTTGCAGCGGGTGGCGGCATGGCTCAAAGCGTTTTGATTCTTGGCGAGGGATGGTCCGCATGAAAAAAACCACTGATCTTTTTCCAAAACGCCGCTGGTTGTTGGGGGCGGCTGCGTCGGCCCTGGCTGCACCCTGGGTGCGGGCGCAAAGTTTTGCCACCAAGCCTATCCGCTGGGTGGTGGTGGCCCCTGCGGGGTCGTCACTGGATGTGATTGCACGGGCAATGCAAGACAAATTGCGCGAGCAATTGGGCACGGCCATCGTGGTGGAAAACAAGCCACAGGCCGGTGGCACGGCGGGTACGGCCGAAGTCGCACAGTCGGCCCCAGACGGCCACACCTGGGTGATGTCGTACAACGGGCCACTGGCATTTGGGCCGCATTTGTATCCGCGCTTGCCGTATGTGCCTTTGCGCGATCTGATGCCCGTGGTGTTGACCACCTCGCAACCCAACCTCATTGCAGTGCATGCGGGCTTGCCGGTCGGCAATTTGGCGCAATTGTTGGCCTTGTTGCAAGCCCACCCTGGCAAATATAACTTTGCATCGGTGGGCAACGGCAGCTCCTCTCACCTGTGCATGGAATATATCAAGGCCTTGAGTGGTGCGTTTGCGGTGCACATCCCATTCAATGGCGGTCCGCCAGCGGTGCTGGCCACCGTCAGCGGCGAGACCCATATGATCGCTGCCGTGCCCACTTTGCTCACGCCTCAGATCAAAGCCGGTCGCCTCAAAGCCATGGCGGTCACTGGTTTGCAACGCTACGGACTCACGCCCGAGGTGCCCACTGTGGCAGAAAGTGGTGTGGCCAGTTTGAAGGGCTTCGAAGCGATTGCCTGGAACGGCGTGTTGGTGGCCGCTGGCACCCCCAGGCCTGTGGTGGAACGCATCAATGCCGCGGTCAACCTGGTCTTGCTAGACGATGCGGTGCGCCAGCGTTTACAAGCCGCGGGTCTAGAGCCTGCGGGCGGCTCAGCCGAAAAATTCACCCAACTCATCCGCGACGAGTCGGCCAAATGGTTGCCCATCATCCGCCGCTCTGGCGCCACATTGGGATAAATCCGGTTGATGCCCCTGCGCAAAGCTGGCGGCCCTGCCCTGGCTGAATTCGATCTCATCATTTTGGGTGCGGGGGCAGCGGGCATGCTCGGCGCCTTGGCCGCCCATCAGCGTGGTCTGCGGGTGTGTTTGGTCGATCCCCACTGGGATGTGGCCAATAACTTGGCCATCAGCGGCGGATTGTTTCCGGCCGCCGGATCGGTTTTGCAGGCCCAAGCGGGTGTGCACGACAGCCCGCAAATATGGTTGGACGATCTCAGGGCGTTTGCCGGGGACAGCGTGAACGAGTCAATTGCCCACTCGGTGGCCCACGCCCTGCCCGAAGTGATGGATTTTTTCACCAGTCGATTGAATGCGCCGATTGATTTTCTGCCCGATGTGGTTTCCCCCGGCCACAGCCGATGCCGCTTTCACAGCACCAAGCCCGCCGGGGGCAGGTCTTTGCACGAAAGCTTGCGCCAACTGATCGCGGCGCGGTCGAACATCCAGGTTTGCCCTCGGCCCATCGGGTTAGAGCGCTTGACCACGGGTTTTGCAGGCTCGGACGGACAAAGCCAAGTGCAAGCACCGCATGTGATGCTGGCCGGTGGCGGCTTTGGCGCCAACCCAGATTGGGTGGCGCAACACATACCGGCCATGCGCGGGGCGCTCTACAACGGGGCTGCCCACAGCGATGGCAGCACCATGGCCTTGGGGGTGTCCTGGGGCGCTCAGTTGTGGGGCATGGACGGCTTTCAAGGCCAGGGTCACACCAACCCGGGTGGGCGGACCCGCTTGGGCATGGCCATTCCCACCATGGGCGGCATTTTGGTCAACCGATCAGGCCTGCGCTTTGTGCGCGAGGACATTGGACCTTCTGCCTTGGCCCCTTGGGTGATGGCCCAAGCGGGCGGGCAAGCCTTGGAGGTGTTTGATGCCCACATTGCAGCCGGTTTGGCCCAGCATTCGGCCTATCAAGAGGCCTGGCGCGCGAGCCAGGTCGTGACCGCCGAAGATGTGCCGACCTTGGCCGCCAAGGCCGGGGTGGATGCACAGGGTTTGCAAGACACACTGGCCCAAGTCAATGCCATCGCACAAGGCCTGGCCACAGATGCCTTGGGTCGCCAGCATTTCGCCCGCGTGCTCAGCGGCCCGTTTTTGGCCTCCTGGGTCACCGGGGCTTTGTCGCACACCCAAGGCGGTTTGCTCACCGATGGGGATGGCCGTGTGCGCGATGCGAAAGGCCGATGGATTCATGGTGTCTGGGCCGCGGGCGGTTGCGCCGCTGGTTTGTCCGGGCGCGGTGCACATGGCTATTTGCCGGGCAATGGTTTGGCCCAATCCTTTGGTTTGGCCTGGCGCATGGCCCAGGCCTTGGCGACTACGGCCTGACTCACTCCATGGTGGCGCCAGACAATTCCACCGCACGCTTGAATTTATCCAATTCCTTGCGGTGAAACACCGCGCTGTCGGCTGGGTTGCTGCCCACAGGGGTCACGCCTTGCGCATCCAATTGCTGGCGCAATTGGGGGTCGGACAAAGCCTTGGCCACTTCGGCAGAAATGCGCTGAACCACTGGCGCAGGTGTGCCCGCTGGTGCCATCAGCAACACCCAGGCGGTGGCATCAAAACCAGGGATGAATTCGGCCATGGAGGGCAGGTCGGGAAATTGCGGCGAGCGCTTGTTGGAGGTGACCGCCAAAGGCCTGACGTTGCCCGCGCGGATCAATGGCGACATGGATGGCAGTCCACCGACAGTGACTTGCACATCGCCGGCCATCATGGCCTGGGTGGCCAAAGAGTCACCGCGGTAGCTCACATGGGTGATTCTCAGGCCGGCATCGGCGCGGATCAACTCCATCACCAGGTGCGAGGTGGAACCCTGTCCCGATGACGAGTAGGCCATTTTGTCGGGCGCGGCCTTGACGGTTGCAACGAACTCGGTGAAATTTTTAAACGGCTGCTTGGGGCTGGTGGTGACCACCTGCGGAAACGACACCAGCACTGAGATGGGCACAAAGTCTTTCACCGCGTCGTAAGGTAATTTTTTAAACAACCAGGGATTGATGGCCATGGTCCCTGGTGAACCCAGCAACAAGGTGTAACCATCGGGTTTCGCGCGGGCGGCAAAGTCGGTGCCAATATTGCCGCTGGCCCCAGTTTTGTTATCGACGGTGATGCCCTGGCCGGTATTGGCGGCAATTTTTTGGGCGATCAACCGGCCCACCACGTCCACCGATGAGCCGGCCGCAAAAGGATTGATCAGCACCACAGGCCGGTTGGGCCAATCGGTGTTTTGGGCCCAGACTGGCCAGCCGGAGGCAATCAAAAAAGCGCAGGCAAAACATTTCAATGTTTGCCAAAGTGCATAGGCGTGGGTGGGGTGTGTCATTGGCACTCCTGCATGCGGATGGGAGAAAAACGATTCAGTGTTCAATGGCCGGTCATGGCGGCCAAAACTTCTGCGGTGCTGCGGGTCAAGCCGATGCGCGGAAAGGTGAACTTCAAGGTGTTGGCATGGGCCTCGGCCGATGGGCTGGCCAAGGCATCGGACACAAACACCTGGTGGTAGCCGCGCTCATAAGCGTCACGTGCAGTGGACTCCACGCCCACATTGGTGCTGATGCCGGCCAGCACAATGGTGCGGATGCCACGGCGGCGCAATTGCAAGTCGAGTTCGGTGCCGTAAAAAGCCCCCCATTGGCGTTTGGTGATGTACAGGTCGCTGGCTAGGGCACCGGCGGCATCGACTACGGTGGACCAATTGGCAGGTTTGGCGGCAGCCGGTGGGGGCATGGCGTCGGCCAAAGGCGCCAAGGCATCTTGGGCACCCAGGGTGCCCACCGTCACCCAGACCACGGGGGCATGGGCGGCTCGAAAAGCGTCGGCCAATTGTTTCGATTGGGCCACCACAGCGCTGCTGGGTTGCGGGTGCACATCCATGGCCACGATGCCGTGCTGCAAATCTATCAGCACCAGGGCAGTGGTTGTTGGGTCCAAGGTCAGGCGAGGGGTGCTCATGGTGGTTTTCTTTCAAGGGCGGGGGTCAAACACTCATACCGGCTTCGTGGCCTTCGGCGGTGGCCGACAAGGCATCTCGGGCCATCTTACAGTCTCCCACCAGGGTGAGGCTCAAGCCGCTGGCCAACAGGGCCTGGTGCAGTTCCAGTTTGGGTTTGCGCGGCGTGGCATAGGCAAAAAAGGCCACATTTTCAATGTCGTGCAGCGGACCGCCAAACACACTGCGGTATTGCAGGCAAGCATGGTTTTCAAAGCGCTCGGTCCAAACCGGGTCAACCCAAGTTTTGACCTCAATGCCACGCTCAAAAAACCGCCGATGGATGCGTTGGCGCATCACCAGCACCACCTCTTCGGCAATGGTTTCGCGTGGCGATAGAACCACCACGCGCTCAAAGCGGTCGCGCAAATATTCGGCGGCGGCATAAGTGCCCTCGGTTTGGTCCAGGTCATAGATGACAGCCGTGCCTTTTTGGGCGCCCGGATGGGCCATCAAATCCGCCATGGCTTGGCGCAGATCGGGCACAACCGATTGCAACGGGCCGGGCAGGTCTTGCGGCCAGGTCATGCAGGCACCGGTGGCCAGCACCACCGCATCGGGCTGCCAAGCCAGCACCTCCTCGGCGTGCGCCCACCGGCCCAACGCAAAGCCCACGCCCAGGCGTTGGGCGGTGATCCATTGGTGGTCGTAAATGCTGGACATGGATTCGGCCAAGGGCATCTGCGCCATTGCACGCGCTTTGCCACCGACCTGTGCCGACTGGCCCCACACCATGACTTGATGGCCACGCATCGCAGCCGTCACCGCCGCTTGCATTCCGGCAATGCCAGCGCCTACCACCGCGACTTTTTTCAACCGAGGGGCAGCGGGCAAGCGTTCATCCAGTTCGTTGGCCTGGGCCAAGCGAGGGTTGTTGTCACAACCCATGTGCCGATTGTTGTTGATGGTTTTCCAGCAGGTGTTGCAAGAGACGCAATAACGGATGTCGCTGGCACGGCCCGCTTGCGCTTTGCTGGGCCATCCAGGGTCGACGATCAAAGCCCGGCCCAGGCCAATCATGTCGGCATCTCCGCGCTGCAAAATCGCTTCGGCCTCGGCCGGGTCGGTGATGCGACCCAAGCCCATCACCGCAACCCCCGGTGTCAGGGTTTTGAGTTGGCCAATCAAGCCCATATAGGTTTGGCGCGGATAGCTGTCGTCCGGCAGGTGCATCTCCAAACTGCGGTGGTGAGAGCCTTGGCAGTAGGTGAGGTAGTCGATCTTCACCATGGAAACCAAACTTTGGGCAATCTGGCCCGCTGCGCAGGGTGTGATACCGCCTGGAACCCCATCGTCGCCCGGCAACTTCACCCCGATGATGAAGCCACTGCCGCACACCGCGCGGATGGCTTGGCACAACGCCAGCAAAAAACGCAGACGCCTTGGCGCATCGCCGCCGTAAGCATCATCGCGTTGGTTGGATCGCGGCGACAAAAATTGGTGGAACAAATGGCCATGGCCGGCCGAGACTTCGACGCCACCAAAACCGCAGGCTTGCATGCGTTGGCACGATTGCGCGGCATCGGCAATGAAGCGCTCGATTTCATCGCTGTCCATGACCCGGGGCATGGAGTAACTCAAGTCGTCAGGCAAGGCCGATGCGCCCATGGCCTGGTAAGTGCGTCCTGGCACATGGCGGCCCCGCCCGGTGTCTTGCACCTGGCCAATCAACAAGCTGTCGTGCGTGCGCACCCCATCGGACAAGCGGCGCAAGTCATCCAACATGCTGTCGTTATAGGCGCACAAACGCTCTGGTCCGTGTTGCGGCGAAATGCCCATCGGATCGGTCACCACCATGGCCGCGCCGCCTTTGGCCCGGTTGACGTAATAGTGCCAATAGCGCGGATGCAAACCTTGGTGCGCGCCAAAGCGGGGAGAAATGGAAGCGTGGGTGATGCGGTTTTTCAGCCGATGCCCAGCCAATATTTGGGGGCTGAACAAGCGGGGGTAGGGGGACTCATCCATGGGCATTGGCAAAAAGCTGCCCCACTTTAACCTGGACTTAATCGCGCTGGCCTACCCAAATACCCGAGGCGAATCGGAAAAAACCAGCCCTTTTGGGGCTGGTTTTTGAGCGTGGTGCCGGAAGCCGGAATCGAACTGGCACGGTGTTTTGCACCGGCAGATTTTGA
>RFNL01000319.1 GCA_009927195.1 Betaproteobacteria bacterium
CAATTGAAGGGCGTTGAAAGCCGCGATCTGTGGGGGGGTGAGCAAACCGATCGAGTCCACGCTGAGCGCTTGCACTTGTGCCGCATCCATGGCGTTGATTTGGGCCGGGCTCATGGCCTGGACCGGCCAATTGCCACTGGCCGCTTGCACCACTTGCAACTGCGCCAGGCTCAGGCCCACCAGCTGGTTGGGTGCCAGGGCTTGCAACACCTGGGGCCCCAGGCTCTCGAGTTGCGCCACGCTGAGCGCGGCCAACTGGCTGCTTTGCAGGCCTTGCAATTGGCTGGGGCTGAGCGACTGCCACTGCACCCGGCTCAAGGCTGACAACAGCGCGGGGCTCAAGCTGGCGATTTGTTGCGCCGACAACTCCGTCAAAGCCGTACTGCCGAGCGAGCGGAACTGGGTCGGGCTCAGCGCATTGAGTTGGGCCAGGCTCAGTGCAGCGATTTGCTGGGCTTGCAAAGCAGCCCATTGCAGGGGGCTCAGGCTGGTCAACAGCGGCACACTGAACTGGGCCACGGTGCGCGGGTCCAAGGCGCTGATTTGGCTGGGGTTGAGCCACTTGAGCACGATGGCCAACTGCGCCACATTCACATTGGTCAGGTTTTGCGGCACCAGCATTTGTACTTGTTCGGCCGACAAGGACTGCCATTGCGCCGCCGACATGGCCGACAGTTGCGCCGCGCTCAAGGACTGTATTTGTTGCAGCGTCAAACTTTGAATTTGGCTGCGTGACAAACTCAGCCACTGGGCGGTGCTGATGGATTGGATTTGCTCGCTGGACAAAGCCGCCAGTTTGTTGCTGACCAAGGCCTTGAACTGGGTTTCACTCAGCGCCGACAAAGCCACCCGATTGAACACTTCCAGTTGGGCAACGGACAAGGCCTGCAATTGTTCGGCGCGCATGGCCTGCACCTGCGACAAGGTCAACAGGCTGAGTTGTTGGGCCGACAGGCTTTGCAGCACATCGCGGCCCAGGCTGGCCCATACCGACGGGGAGAGGCTGGCCAGTTGCTGCGCGCTCAGGCTGGCCCATTGGGTGGCCAGCAAAGCGCGGCTGTGGCTTTGCACCAAGGCATCGAGTTGCGTGCCATTCATCAGGCGCAGTTGTGCCACGCTCAGCGACTGAACCTGTTGGCCGCTGAGTTGGCTGATTTGGCGCTCGCTGGTGACCACCATCAGGGCCTGGGTATTGCTGCTTTGGCGTGACGTGCTGCTCGCGCTCAAGGTGGTGGCGCTGACCGATGAGCTCGATGCGGCGTCGCTGTTGGACACGCTCAGTTGGGTGCTGCTTTGGGCGTTGCCCGTGACCGTGTTGCTGACCTGCACCCGCGACGCGTCATCACCCACCACATATTGCAACAGGCCGTTGTCGGCCAGCACCCGCAGTTGGGTGGGGTTCAATGCATTGATCTGTGCCATGCTCATCCAAGCCATTTGGACGGCGCTGAGGGCGGACAACTGGGCACTCGACCACAGGGCCAAACGGGATGGGGACATGGCGCTGATTTGGTCGCGGGTCATGCCCGCAATTTGGCGGACACCCAGGCCAGCCCATTGCGACTCACTCAGGTCATTGAGGATGTTGCGCGGCCAGTTGCCGATTTGGGCGGGGGTCAGGGTTTCGATTTGCGCGGCGCTCAGGCTTTGGCGCGTCAAGTCGCTGATTTGCACCCATTGGCTGATGTCCAAGGCCTGTAACTGGGTGCGGGTCCAACCTGCCATCTGGCTGGCGCTGATCGCTTGCAACTGGCTGGGCGAGAGGGCGCGGACTTGGCTGGCCAGCCAATAAGACCAGGCGCTGGCAGTCAGGCTGGCAATTTGGTCGTTGGTCAAACTGCCCAGGCTGCTGGTTGAAACCCGGCTCCACACCGAAGGATTGAGGTAAGACAGTTGGGCCGGGGACAAGGCGCTCAATTGAGCGGTGCTCAAGTAACCCACTTGGTCTGGGCTCAGCAATGCCAGTTGCGGGCGGGTCAGGGTGGTCATGGCGGCTGGCGACAAGCTGATGCGCGTGGCGGTCAGGTCCATTGGGGTGATGTGGGCGCTCAAACCGGCGGGTTGGACCAATTGGTAATTGGCCGCGTCCGCTCCGCTGATTTGAAAGCCGCTGGCCGTGACCGGCACATTGCTGCCCTCGGTGGGGCGCAAAAACTGGGCGCTGCCTGATTGCAAACTCACCGAGTCTCCAGCCAGCGGCGCGATGGTGGCCGTGCCGCTCAAGTTCACATCAGTGGTGCCATCGTAGGACTTGCTGTTGGCAATCAGGCCAGTGACCGCCAAGCTTTTGGGGTTGATGGTGCTGTTGCTGTTGCTGGCATAGCTGATGCTGTAGTTTTGCCCGCCATTGCCATCGCTGATGATGGCCCCGCTGGCGCTCAACACCTTGGTGCCAATGGCCGCGTTTTTGTTGTTGAAACTCAAGCCAATGCCACTCACGCTGTCGCCGTCCACGCCAAGTTGTCTGCTCAGTTCGCTCAGTTGGCTGGCCGATGGGGTGTAGGCGGTGGTGGCATCGTAGGTTTTACTGGCCACAGGGGCGGTCAGGGTGACTGCCTTGGGGGTGACGGTCACCGACGAATTGGCGGTGCTCAAGCTGTGGTAGTTGCTGCTCAAGCCGCCGTTGTCCGATGTGCCCAAGCTCAAGCCATTGACGCTGGCCAAGGGTTGGGCGGTTTGCACCTGTTTGCTGGCCAAATTGCCGCTGGCCCCGCTGCCGGTGACCCTGAAGGTTTCGCCGTTCACCCCGGTGGCCGTCAAGTTGGCGCCGGCCATGGCCGTGCTGCCGTCGTAAACCCGCGAACCCGACAGGCTCACATCGGCCGGGTTCACTGTCAGCGTGCCATTGACCACGGTGATGTTGTAGCCCCGGTTGTCGCTGCTGTAGAGGTCGGGCACGATGCTGTAGCTGCCGGCATTGACCGGCGAGACCCGGGTGGTGCCTTGCTTGTAGTAGTAGTCGCCCCCGCCCAAAAAGTAAGGGTCGCTGCCCGACACCGAAATGGAGGTGCTGAAACCGGTGTTGCTGGTGTAGGCCCGGCCGTCGTAGGTTTTGCTGTCGCTGCCCGCATTCACGGTGATGGGGGTTAAAAACGCAGCCAGCAAGGGCGTGGTTTTGTTGTAGTAGTTTTGCCAGTAGTTGGGGTTGAGTTCAAATTGATCCAGGCCGTTGTTGAAACGCTGGGTGGCCGCTGTGGCCAAGCCAATGCCCGCGGCCGAGGTGGATTGGCCCGACAAAGTGGTGTCCCAAAAACCAGCGTGGACCACGTCCAACGCACCGCTGCCCCCGGAGCCCAAGCGGCCAATCAGTCCGCCAATGCCTGACGAGGGGCCAGAGCCCACCACCGTCACTGCGCCGGTGGCATAGGTTTTGTAGACCGTGCCCGCATTGACCAAACCAATCAGGCCACCGGCATCGGCAAAGTTGTACACCGATACATTGGCCTTGGCATAACTGTTGCGCACTTCACCACTGCCGTCCAAGGTGCCCACCAAACCACCCACGCTGGTCTGTCCCCTGACGGTTCCGGTGGAGAAGGAGGTTGACACCGAGCCAGGGCCAGACAGCCGCCCGACCAAGGCCCCAACGTGGTTGGCGCCGGTGACCGACGCATTGATCAAACCCACCTCGCTGGCACTGCCCATGGAGTTGCCCAGCAAACCCACTGCGTCATCGGCAGGCCGGTTGATGGTCAGGTTGCGAATGGTGTGACCACCTCCGAAGAAAGAGCCGCTGAAGGGTGTGGCGTTGTTGCCCAAAGGCATGAAGCCCGCGCCCCCTTGCCATGTGCTGGTGGCGGAGGCATCGATGTCATCGCCCAAAAAATACACCCCACTGAGGTTGCCATTGATGCCTTGTAAGTCCAGGCCAGAGACACTGCCTGACAAACCCAACCGCGTGATCACTTTGATGGAGACCACACCGGTTCCCGGAAAAAGAAAGGATGCGTTGTCACCCTCGGCCAGATAAGTCGGCGCTTTCAGAAAAATCTTGTCCAAACCACCCGGGTCAGGCAAAGCAAAGCGCAAATGCGCCGACCCGCTGCCGCGCAAAATCTGGTTGATGAAAATCTTGTCGGCCGCCCTCAGGGTCAGCATGTTTGCCGACCAGGTGATGGGGCTGTTGATGTTGATATTGCCTGTGCCGGAACTCTCGCCTGCGATGGTGTTCGGCGTGTTGTTGCCATCGGTGCTGACCGTCACATCGCCGCTGCCCAAAGCGCTGGAGATGGCGCTGGCCAAGCTGTCGTCGATGGTGATGTCCACCGGGTCGATCACCCATTGCCCGGCTTTGCCGTTGGCCGCAGAGGTGTCCACCCGCGCGCTGGCCGCGATTTGCACTTTTTGGGCCGAGGTCTCCACATAGCCGCCGTTGCCCGTGCCCGTGGCCGCGGCCTTGATGTTCACGCCTTCGCCCACGCTCACGCTGCTGGATTTGCCCACCGGGCCGACCTGAGCGCCCCAGCCCCCGCCAATCAGCACCTGGCCGCCACCGGTGTCGCCCGATGCGTCGATGCGCGCGCCGCTGCTCAGTTGCACCTGATCGCCCATGACCACCACCGAGCCGCCGCTTTGGCCGCTGTCGCCGGTGGCGCTCAAACTGCCAGCAACTTCCACCCGGCCCAAGCTGCCGCCCTCCAACACGATGCGGCCTTGCCGGTTGACCAGGCTGGGCGCTTGCACACTGCCGGTGTTTTTCACCACGTTTTGCAACAAGGCGTTGGCGCTGCGGGCGGTCATCACCACATAACCGCCTTCGGCGCGCACCAGGTGCTGGTTGTCCACCAAGGCATCCATCACCGCGCGGTCGACTTGCACCGCGGTCAGGCTTTGCCCGGCAAATTGCAAGGTGATTTTGTCGCCAGCGGCCAAGGCCACTGTGCCCTCTTTGGCCACGATCACGCCCTCATTGCGCACCAGGGGGGCCAGCATGGCGATGTAGCCGCCTAAACTGGCTTGCAACTGGCCTTGGTTGACCACGCTGCCCGCAGCGCCCGCCCCCTCAAAGCTGGATTTGCCGGCCATGAAATCGTCGTTGCCAATGCCATGGGTGGTGACCAGCAAGCCGCCCACATCCACCTGGGCGGTGGGCCCGAACAACACGCCGTTGGGGTTGGTCAAAAACACCTGGCCATTGGCCGTGATGCGGCCCATGATTTGGCTGGCCTGGGTGTCGAGCACCCGATTGAGCGTGACCGAACTGGCCGAGGGCTGGGCAAAATTCACCTGGGCTTGGGCGCCCACGTTGAAGCTGTTCCAGTCCAGCACCGCGCGGTTGCTCGACTGGTTGATCTGGAGGTTGTTGCCGCTTTGATTGATGCTGGCCGTGCCCGCCACCACCTTGCCCCCCTGGGGCAATTGGGTCGCCGAGATGGCAGGGCTTTGCGCCCAGCTGGGGGCGCCACCCGCGGCCAATCCCGCCAATGCCCAGGCCCAGGCGGGCGGGCAGCGCAGGCTGGGCACGCAGTGTGCATGCAGGGCGGTTGGGGCTTTGGGGGGCATGGGGACAGGGCTCAAAATGGCTGGCTGAAGTTGAACCATAACCGATCCCAGCGGTAAGAACCATCTTGGTCCAGGCCGTTGGCCGATGCCATGGGGTTGGTGCCGATGCGGCGCGACCAGGTCAGCCGCCATTGCAGGGGCGCGCCCCAACCGTGGGCCCAGGGGCCGCCCATCCACAAACCGCCGCCTTGCAAGGCATAGGTGTTGAGGCTGGCCCCACCGGTGAAGTCGTTGAACTTGTTCACATCGATGGTGGCCACATCGTAAAAAGCCGACAGAGTGAGGCGCTGACCATTGGGGTTGAACAGTTGCTGCCACTCCAGGTTGAGCGACTGGCCTTGGCTGCCGCCGCCTTCGTTGGTGGGGTAGGCGCGCACGCCTTGTGAGCCGCCCATGAAAAACTTTTCCGAACCATCCAGGTTTTTGCTGGCCAGTTGCCCCTGCCAGGTGGCCACCACCGATTGCCTGGGGTTGAGGCGCTGCACCCTGGAGGCCATGGCCCGCAGCTTGGCGTAAGCGCCAGCGGTTTGGGCGCTCAAAGCATCCGCCGCTTGGTTGGGCGATCCGTTCAAGTCCACCTGACCCAACAGTGTTTGCACCGAGCCTGCCCATTCACCCCCGCCCATCGAGCTGTCGCTGCGCTGGCCGAGCAAGCTGGCGCTGAGCAAGTCGATCTTGTATTGCGACACCAGGCCGGCGGTGGTGTCGTTGCGGAAGTTTTTGTGCTCATAGCCCCATTGCAAGCTGGCGCTGGCCATGCGCGAGCGCAGCCAAGGCACGCTCAGGTCCAGTCCGATGGAGTTGGACGGCCCGCTGGGGTTGAGCGACACATATTGCGGTGAGACCAATTGGTATTGGCTGCCCGAGACGTTCAAGCCCAAGCGCATGCCACCGCTGCCCACGGGTTCGCTATAGCCCAGTTTGAGGTAATCGCTGCCCTCGGTGTGCATCCAAATCAGGCTCAGGGTTTCGGCCCGGCCCCAAGCGCCGTGGTGACTGATTTGGCCTACGGTGCGGGTGCTGCCTGTGGCACTGACCACCGCGTTGTCCACGGCCAAACTGCCCTCGGTGCTGGGCGCGTCGTCCAAGCGGATCACCGCCTCGGTCTCGCCCTCATTCTCGCCGGGGCGCAGGCTCATTTGGGCTTGCACGCCGGGCAATTCTGACAACAACAAGGTGGCGCGGTCCAGTGCATCGAGGCTCACCACCTCGCCTTTGGGTTGTGCAGTTTCCACCAATTCCACCGCCAAAGCGGGCGGGATGCGCCGGTGTGGCGTGGGCTCGATCACGGCCCGTGCAAAGCGGCCCTCGCGCACCTCGATGCGCACCAGGCCATCGGTCATGTCTTGCGGCGGGATTTCGGTCCGCCCCAAACGGCCACGGCTGGCGTAGTGCTGGTCGAGCAAGGCGACGATTTTTTCCAAGTTCTTGAGCGCCAGCGGCTCGCCCACCACAGGTTGCAGCACCTGGTTCAAGTCGCTGGCGCTGAAAACCCCATTGCCGTTGAACTCAAAAGCTTTGATCACCGGCACCTCGGGCGCAGCGGGAATGGGTGCCGCCGCCGTGGCGGTTGTGGATGGCTCAGGGCTGGTGGTGAGCGCGCCAGGCTTGGCGCTGGTCGAATCGGTGGCGGGAGCCGGAGCAGGGTTGGTGGGCTGCAATTGAAAGCGCACCCAGTTGATTTTTTTGTCGCTGCTGTCTAAGGGGCTGGGCATGGCCGGATTGACCGGTTTGGGCGGGTATTGCACCCACTGGTCGTAGCGCCCCGGGGTGGTGGGGGCTGCGCTTTGGGCCCAACCGATGGCCACCCATGCCCAGCCAAGCCCGCCCAAGGCCCAATGGCAGGCGGCAAGCCGCCAGGCGGCATGGCGCTGGCGGGGCAATGGGGCTGGGATGTGGCAAAAATGAGGCATTGGGTATTGGCCAACGCCTGGACCGCCTTGACCCACCAAGGCCAAGGCCATGCGCAAATCGATGGCCTTCCATGATCGGCACCAAACGGCAAAAATGAAGCCCGGCGCGGTTTTTTCGGATGCAATACCGCTGGGGCGTACAAACCACCGCCCCCAAAGGGGTCATCCCGATTGAACCCGCGCTGGCAGTCAGATAAGCTTCTTCTTTTTACCTCCAAGGACTTTTCGCATGTTGAAACTGAGCATCAATGGCAAAAGCCATCAAGTCGATGTCGAGCCCGAAATGCCCCTGTTGTGGGTGTTGCGCGATCAGCTGGGCATGACCGGCACCAAATTTGGTTGTGGCATTGCCCAATGCGGTGCTTGCACGGTGCATGTCAATGGTGAGCCCATGCGCTCCTGCGCTTATCCCGTGTCGGCCGCAGTGGGCAGTCAGGTGATGACGATTGAAGGCCTGTCCAAAGACGGCACACACCCGGTGCAAATGGCTTGGAAAGCTTTGGATGTGCCCCAGTGCGGGTACTGCCAGTCCGGCCAAATTTTGGCGGCGGCCGCCTTGCTGCGCAAAAAACCCAAGCCCACCGATGCCGACATCGATGAGGCCATGACCAATATCTGTCGCTGCGGCACCTATCAGCGCATCCGTGCGGCCATCCACTTGGCGGCCAAAACCGGCAAGGGCGTGGGCTCTGTGATTCACATGGTCAGCGACGCGGGTGAGGTGAACGCGTCCACAACCACCCAAGCCTGAAAGGAAGCCACATGACACAACACATGACCACCCCCCGTTTGTCCCGCCGCGCTTTTGTGGTCAGCAGTGCCGCGGCTGGCGCTGGCCTGTCTTTGGGATTCCATTGGCCGGCGGGCGCGCAAACCAAGCCCGATGAAGTTACCGAGGTCAATGCCTGGGTGGTGGTGCAGCCCGATGAGCGCTGCATCATCCGCGTGGCCCGGGCCGAGATGGGGCAGGGCACCCACACCGGATTGGCCCAATTGGTCGCCGAGGAACTCGATTGCGACTGGTCGCAGGTCAAGGTGCAAATGATCACCCCTGGTCAAAACCTGGCACGCCAGCGGGTGTGGCGCGACATGTCCACGGGTGGCAGCCGAGGCATCCGCAGTTCGCACGACTACGTGCGCCAGGGCGGTGCGGCGGCGCGCACGGTGTTGTTGCAAGCCGCGGCCAACCAGTGGGGCGTGTCTGCTGCTGAACTGAATGTGGCCAAAGGGGTGATCACCCATGCCGCGTCCGGGCGCAAAACCACCTACGGCAAAGTCGCCAGCGCTGCGGCGCAAGTCAGCCCCCCCGACCCAAAAACCCTGGTGCTGCGCGATCCGCGCCAGTGGAAGATCGCGGGCAAGCCCATGAAGCGCCTGGACACGGCGCCCAAGGTGATGGGCCAACAAAAATACGCCATCGACACCCGCTTGCCGGGCATGGTGTACGCGGCCATCCAGGCCAGCCCGGTATTGGGTGGCAAGTTGGTCAGTTTTGAGTCGGCCAAGCTCAAGGGGCGCAAAGGCATTTTGGGTGTTTACAAAGTGGACGACAACGCGGTGGCGGTGGTGGCCGACAACTGGTGGCGTGCCAAAACCGCGCTGCAGGATTTGCCCATCGTGTGGAACGAGGCGGGCCATGGTCAAGAGAGCAGCGCCACGATTGCCGAGCGCCTCAAAGAGGGGCTGAGCTCGAGCCAAAATGTGTTTGCCGATGTGGATGTGGGCAATGTCACCCAAGCCATTGCCGGTGCGGCCAAGCGGGTGGAGGCGGTCTACAGCACCCCGTTTGTTGCCCACGCCTGCATGGAGCCGATGAACTGCACGGCGCTGGTGACCGACTACCGCGCCGAGGTGTGGGTGGCCAGTCAAAATGCCGAGGCTTCCTTGGCCGCCTTGTCCTCGGCCAGTGGTTTGCCGCTGGAAAAATGCGAGGTCTACAACCAAACCCTGGGCGGTGGCTTTGGCCGACGTGGCGGGCAGCAAGACTATGTGCGCCAAGCGGCATTGCTGGGCAAGCAAATGCCCGGTGTGCCGGTCAAGCTGATTTGGAGCCGCGAAGAAGACATGGCCCAGGACTTCTACCGCCCGATTGGAATGTGCAAGCTTGAAGCCGGTTTGGATGCGCAGGGCAACCTGCTGGGCTTGCAGCTGCGGGTCTCGGGTCAGTCCATCAACGCGTATTTGTCGCCGCAAAACATCAAAGACGGCAAAGACCGCCGCCAATTGCAAGGTTATTGGCCCGAACCCCATGACGCGCAAATGGGCTATAGCGTGCCCCATCTGCGCACCGAATACGCCATGCGCAATTCGCATGTGCCCGTCGGCCCATGGCGCGGTGTCAATACCAACCAAAATGGTTTGTACCTGGAATGTTTTATGGAAGAAGTGGCCGCTGCGGCTGGGCGCGACCCGCTGGAGTTTCGGCGCGCCTTGATGAAAAACCACCCCAAGCACC
>RFNL01000299.1 GCA_009927195.1 Betaproteobacteria bacterium
ATGAAAGAGTTGGGTTTGTTCGGTGCCACCATTGGGGTTGAGTACGGTGGCCTGGGCCTCAAAGCGGGTACCTATGCCAAGATCGTCGAAAAAATTGCGGCCACTTGGATGTCTCTGTCGGGCATTTTCAACAGCCACCTGATCATGGCGGCCTGCGTTGAACGTAACGGCACCGAAGAGCAAAAAAACCACTACCTGCCCAAATTCGCCACGGGCGAAATTCGCGGTGGCCTGGCCTTGACCGAGCCCGATGCCGGCACCGATTTGCAAGGCATCAAAATGCGGGCCAAAAAAGACGGTGACCACTACATCATCAATGGCACCAAGACCTGGATTTCCAACGGCATCTTTGGCACCTGTTTTGCGCTGTTGGTCAAAACCGATGCCAGCGCCGACCCTGCCCACAAAGGCATGTCTTGCTTCATCGCCGAAAAAGGACCGGGGTTCACCGTTTCCAAAAAACTAGAGAAGCTGGGCTACAAAGGCATTGACAGTGCCGAGTTGATTTTTCAAGACTACAAAATCCACGCCAGCAAATTGATCGGCGGCAAAGAAGGCCGAGGCATGCAAACCGCTTTGGGTGGGTTGGAGTTGGGTCGCATCAATGTGGCCGCCCGTGGCTGTGGCATTGCAGGTGCCGCGCTGATGGATGCCGTCAAATACGCCCAAGTGCGCCACACCTTTGGCAAGCCCATTGCCGAGCACCAAGCCATTCAGCTCAAACTCGGCGAAATGGCCACCCGATTGCAAGCCGCCCGATTGCTCACCTACGATGCAGCCCGCATCTACGACAAAGGCGAACGCTGTGACATGGAAGCGGGCATGGCCAAGTACTTTGCCTCCGAAGCCGCCTTGGAAAACGCCACCGAATGCTTGCGCATCCACGGCGGATATGGTTATTCCAAGGAATACCATGTGGAGCGTTATTACCGCGACGCGCCCTTGATGTGCATTGGCGAAGGCACCAATGAAATGCAGCGCATCATCATTGCGCGCCAAATGATTTCAAGACACCCTGCTTGACGCACACGGCCTGGGCCTGGAACCCCAGCCGGTTGACAAAGCCACTGCCCTTTGCAGTGGCTTTTTTCATGCGCCTTGACCTTCATTCATACAGATGTTACAAGCATCATTTATAAAGGCGAAGCTTTCATCAGAATCCAGTCATGTCACATTCAAACGCAGACCCCATTTGCAACACTAGCGACAACACCCATTTTCAAGATGTGTTGTCATCGTCCCTGAGTCATCCTGACCGGCGCAAATTTCTCCTCGGTGGTTTGGGTTTGTCCAGCTTGGCTTTGCTACCGGGTTGCGTCACCATGGGCGCTTCGCTGCCACCGCCACCCTCGGCTTTGGGTTTTACGGCGGTGGACAAAGGCCTGCTTGACAACGTGATTTTGCCGCCTGGTTATCAATACACCGTTTTGCATGCCACGGGTGATGCCCTGAACACGAAAACACCGCCCTATACCAATCTGGGTCTGGAAACGGACGATTGGTCTGGCCGCATTGGGGACCACCATGACGGCATGGATATTTTTTACATCGACGACAAAGGCCAATACAGCGACAAAGAAACTTTGCGCGCCGTGTTGTGCGTCAACCATGAAAGCTCGGCAGATGCGCATTTTCTCCACCCGCAAGGCCAAACTTCCAACGGTGTGAACGGCAAAAAATTCTCTCAGTTTGGCGATTGGGATTTGGGCAAAAGACCCGAATTGGAAGCCCTGAAAGAAATCAATTTGCATGGCATCTCAGTGGTTGAAATTCACAAAACCAGTGCAGGCTGGCGCATGGACCCATCTTCGAATTTGAACCGCCGCATCACCCCCCAAACCCCGATGCGCATCAGCGGTCCCAAAGAAGTCATAGAAGCAATTCGCCAGCAATTGATCACCCGATGGGATACCTCTGGATCCATGAGCCGTGGCACTCTCAATAATTGCGGCCATGGCAAAACCCCATGGGGAACCTATTTGAGCTGTGAAGAGAATTGGGCCATGTATTTCCAAACCCATGCCAACAGCAATCTGACCCCCAATGAAACGGCCTCACGCAAGCGCTACGGCCTGCCCTTTGCCGCCGTGGCATCTGGTGTGCAAAAAGCCACCGGTCAGGGCTGGCACACGGTCTCGAACACCGATGACCGGTTTGCGCGCTGGAACTTGGCGGCCTTGGGTGCAAATGCCGAAAAAGACTTTCGCCATGAAGCCAACACCTTTGGTTATGTGGTCGAACTCGATCCGCTTAAACCCAACGAGACGCCGGCCAAGCGCACCATCATGGGTCGATTGGCCCACGAGGCCGCTGTTTGTGGCTTGCCCGTCGCAGGCGAGTCTTTGGCCTTTTACATGGGCTGCGACTCACGCAACGAATACATCTATAAATTTGTCAGCGCCGCAACTTGGGACCCCAAAGATGTGGGGGCTGGTTTGGTGGCCGGTGACAAATACCTCGGCGAAGGACGCTTGTATGTGGCCAAATTCAATGCGGATGGCATGGGTGAATGGCTGGAACTGACAATGTCGGACCCACGCATCGCCCAATATGGGCCCTTCAAATTCAATTCACAAGCGGACATCTATCTCAATACCCGCCTTGCCGCCGATGCCGTGGGTGCCACACCCATGGACCGCCCCGAATGGGGCGCCGTCAACCCCCGCAACGGCGAAATTTATTTCAGCTTGACCAACAACAGCGCGGCCAACCGAACCCCCGCCAAAGTGAATGCGGCCAATCCAAGGGCTTACACCGACGTGGATGGCAAAAAGACCTCCGGCAACCCCAACGGCCACATCATTCGCTTCAAAGAGATCGGTTCACGCTCAACGTCCAAAGCTTTTGCTTGGGACATTTTTTTGTTTGGTGCCGAAGAGGATGGTGGCGACGCCAACGTATCGGGTTTAAAAGCCAGCAATTCTTTTTCTTCCCCGGATGGTTTGTGGTTCAGCAAAGCCACCGGCATTTGTTGGATTCAAACCGACGACAACGCCTTCACCGACGAAACCAATTGCATGTTGTTGGCGGCCATTCCTGGCCAAGTCGGTGACGGTGGCAAGTTCACCGTCAACAACAAAATGATGGTCGATGGCAGCTTGCAAACCGGCAGCCAAGATACCTTCATCTCGGCCACGCTGGGTGAGGCCAAACTCAAGCGATTCTTGGTGTCCCCCAAGGGCGCGGAAGTCACAGGGCTTACCGAGGCGGATGGCGGCCGCACATTGTTTGTCAACATCCAGCATCCTGGCGAGTTATCGCCTCCTGTGGCTTCGGGCCGTCCGCTCGAGAGCACTTGGCCTGGCAACCAAGGCGTTGGCCCGGCGGGCAGGCCCCGTTCAGCCACCATCGTCATCACCCGCCAAGACGGGGGCTTGATCGGTCTGTGAC
>RFNL01000359.1 GCA_009927195.1 Betaproteobacteria bacterium
GCCGGGCCCGGTTCCTTAATCGGGTCAGATGTTGGCCCCGCACGGCAACCATCAACAGGTGCAGCGATTGGGCGGTCTTGCCGTTGCGGGCAGTCATGATGGGGGGTGATTGACCCGTCAGTCCCGGGCCTTTGAAGCCTGAGAATCTGCTATCTTGAGCCCTTTGACAAACCACAGGCGCTTGACGTGACAAACAACCCTCCCACTTCAGCTGAAAATGGACCTTTGCGCGGGTTGCGGGTGATCGAACTGGGGCAAATTTTGGCCGGGCCTTTTGCCGGGGCTATCTTTGCCGACCTGGGCGCAGAGGTTTTGAAAATCGAACGGGTGGATGGGGGCGACGACGGTCGTCGCATGGGGCCCGTGTTCCGCGGTGGCGATGCGTTGAATTTTCATTTGTTCAACCGCGGCAAGAAATCGCTGGCGCTGGACCTGAAAAGTGAAGCTGGCTTGGCCGCCTTTGAGCGCTTGGTCGCATCGGCCGACCTATTGATCCACAACCTGCGGCCTGGGGTGACAAAAGACATGGGCATTGATGGCCCCAGCTTGTGCCAGCGCCACCCCCGCCTGATTTACGGCGAGATTTCAGCCTTTGGCCACACCGGGCCGATGCGGCTGCGCCCCGGCTATGAGCCTTTGTTGCAAGCCTATAGTGGCTTGTCCAGCACCAATGGCGGGCCCGACGACCCACCCATGCGTTTGGGCGCTTCGGTGGTGGATCAGGGCACGGGCATGTGGGTGGTGATCGGCACTTTGGCTATGCTGCAGCAACGCCACCTCACTGGTCGAGGCGGTGTGCTGCATTCATCTTTGTTGGAAACTGCGCTGACTTGGAATGCGCAAAAGTCTGAGTCCTTCATCCATGAGGGCCGCCCACCGATGCGCCATGCCTCGGGCCACAGCGGTTTCGTGCCCTATGAGGCCTTTGACACCTTGGACGGTCCTTTGCTCATTTGCTGCGGCAATGACCGCTTGTTTGCCAAACTCGCCCAGGTAGTGGGCCAAGCCCCATGGGCCACCGATGAACGCTTTGCCACCAACCGCGCACGCATGGCCCACAAGGACACGTTGCTCGCCGAGTTGCGCGCCATTTTGCGCACCCATGGCCGGGACCACTGGCAAGCACAGTTTTTAGCCGTGGGTGTGCCCTGTTCACCGGTGCATACCGTGCCCGAAGCATTGGCCCAGGCCCAGGTGAAAGCCTTGGGCCTGCGCTTACCCGTGCCCGGCCAAGACTATGCCTTGCATGGCCTGCCCTTGCTGTTTGATGGCAAGCGCCTGCCCTTGGGTGGCCCGGTGCCTGAGTTGGGTCATCACAACGCCGAGTTTCAACTGCCCCCGATCCACCCCCGTGAGGAGAAAACCCCATGAGTCCCAACAGCTTTGATGCCTTCACGGCCCAGTCTTTGGACGAAGGCTTTGACGAAGTGCTGGTGCGTGAATGGCCTGCCAATGCGGTGCTCGACACCCACACCCACCCTTTCGATGCCAGTGTGCAGGTGGTGCGCGGCAGCTACATCCTGACCGTGGGCGAGGAGGTGCGCCAACTCAAAGCAGGCGACCGATTTCGCCTGGCACGCGATGTGCCCCATGCAGAACACTACGGGCCCGAAGGTGCCACGATTTGGGTGGCCCGGGCCAACTGAAAAGTGCGCCCTAGTCCAAAATGTGGATAGGCATTTCGGGCACTTTCAAAACATGGGGTGCCACAATGGTGTTGGTCAAAACGCCCAACCCGCTGACCTCTAACTCCATCACATCCCCGTGTTTGAGAAAGCGGCCCAACTCATTGCCACAGCCACCACCCACGGTGCCAGAACCTATGATTTCGCCGGCGTAAAGCGTCTCCGCCTCTGAGGCATGGCTGACAATGGCGGCAAAACTGTGTTGCATCTCGGCGCTGGAACCGCGCGACCATTCCTCGCCATTGACCCGGGCGATCATGGTCAGCGAATGGGGATCGGGCACTTCATCGGCCGTGACCAACCAGGGGCCGATGGCATTGCCGCTGTCAAAGTCTTTTCCTTTGGCCGGCCCCAGACCGGTTTGCATTTCGATGAACTGGGTATCACGGGCCGAGTAATCATTGAACACCATGTAACCAAACACATGGTCCAAGGCTTTTTCCATGGGTATATCTTTGCCCCCACGACTGGTCACCATGGCAATCTCCAGTTCATAGTCTATGACCTGCGAATAAGCCGGCCAATGGACCGGCGCATGGGTGCCCACGATGCTGAACACATTGCCTTTGTAATAAACCGGTTTTTTGTACCACGCGCTGGGCAATTGGATGCTGGCCGGTTCGACCCGCGCCGTCCCCTGACCAAACAAATACCGATTGGCACGCGACTGGCGCACATGTTTTTCAAAGGCCAAGCAGTCGCGCAGTCGGCGTGGACGGGGCAAAGGGGCCATCAGCTTGACCGATGACAGCGGCAACACAGGGTCTTGTCTGTCGGCCAAAGCGCGTGCCGCCGCCAGCCCGGGCGGGCCGGCATCGATCAAGGCCAACATATCGCGAAACATGGGCGAGGCATTGGCCGCGGTGAAATCCATCACATGGGCCAAATCGCTGGCCATGCAGCCCATGTGCTCTTGCCCTTGGGGCGTGATGAATGTCACCAGTTTCATGGGGGCTCTTTCAACAGAATAAAAATACCAAGCCTCGAGGTGTGGCATGGGCCATGTTGATCAGTTCCTGGTGCACTGTCAATGCCTGCAACCCCCTCTTTTGGAGATCGAAACAACAAGGTTTAAGAGGGGCTTGGCTGATGGCCTTGGGGTTTTCGTGGCATGATGAATTGTGAGTTTGGACTTTTGAATGGAGACATGAACATGCAAGTTTTTCACGCCCGCCAAGATGGCGCCATGTCAGAGTCACGCTCTGGCACCTTCACCGGCACGGTGTGGGGCGATCCGATCATGCCCTCGACCGACAACGTGACCATTGGCAATGTGTTTTTTTCGCCGGGAGCGCGCACCCATTGGCACCAGCACGAATTGGGGCAAATGCTCAACGTGATCGCAGGCAGCGGATGGGTGTGCCTGGAAGGGCAGGCACCGCAACGCATTCGAACGGGTGACGTGGTTTGGATCCGGCCCCATGAGCGCCATTGGCATGGGGCCGACAAGGGCAGCTACATGTTGCACACAGCCACCTCTCTGGGCAAAACCGAATGGGGAACGGCTGTGACCGACGATCAATACCCCGGCGCATGAGCCCCCGTCCAAGCCTGCGCATTGCTGCGGTCATCGACTGCCATACCCAAGCCAAGCTCCCCACGTGGCCGTGATGGGGTTTTTTGACAGAGCGGGGCGGGG
>RFNL01000120.1 GCA_009927195.1 Betaproteobacteria bacterium
ACAAGGCAACCACCAAGACTTGATCGACAGCATCACCCAACGCTTGTGGCCCATGGGTAACGACACGGTGTTCATCCCCGGCCACGGCCCCGAGAGCACCTTTGGCCGCGAGCGCAAAAGCAATCCTTATGTGGGTGGGACTTGACCGCGCATCAGCGATAAACCTCGCGGCGATTGCCAATGCGAAGCACGCGAACCACGATCCTGCGGTCCAAGATGTCGCAAACCATGCGCCAATCACCGACACGGTACTTCCAATAACTGCCCAGCCGAGCGCCGGAAAGGGCCTCACCGATGCTGCGCGGGTCATCCAGCGGTGCCAGGCGATCGCGCAAAAACGCCACCAGCCGGATTTGTAATGGCCGATCCAGCTTTTTGAGCTCTTTCAGTGCGTCCGGGTCAAACTCAATTTGCCATGCCAAGATCACGCTCCACATCGGCGAGGGGGATCAGTTTTCGGTTTTTGCGTGCACGAGATTGGGCGAGGTAAAAATCCTCTAAATCATCCAAGTGCTCAAGAATGGCCTCGCGGGCCAAAGCCGTTTTGGTGCGGCCGGTCTCCAGGGTGAGTCGATTCAAACGCTCTTCAATGTCGGCGGGCAGGCGAATGGCAAGCATGACAGGCTCCTTTGCTATACAAGTATAGCCATGCATAACTGGCTCCTGACGATATGGCCGCTGGCCCATGGAACGACGCGGTGTTCATTCCGGAGCATGACCCAGAAAGCACCTTTGGCCGCTAGCGCAAAAGCAATCCTTATGTGGGTGGGACTTGATGCATCGCCAGTCAGCACCGCCCAATTTTTGCCCTTGATAGACTGGCGCCATCCCTAACCCCCGGGCGGCTACCCGATACACCATGAACCTCAAATATCTTTGCCTTTGCTTGCTGGCCCCCGCTTGGGCCATAGCCCAATCCGAAACCCCTGCCGTCACGGTGTCGGCTTTGGACGAATTGCAGGTGTCGCAAAAGACCTGGGGCATGTACACCACCTTGGGTCTGAACGGCTGGGGCGTGGGCGTGGTGCATGGCTGGTCAGACAAATGGAGCCTGCGCGCTGACATTTCCACCTTTACCCGCAGCCAAAGCCTGAGCCAAGACGGCACCAACTACAACCTGGACCTCAGCCTGGGCACGCTGGGCGTGTATGCGGATTACCGGCCGTTCTCGGGGGTGTTTCGGGGCACAGTGGGGGCCTTGCTCAAGTCGCCCAGCGCGCAGATGCTGGCCACGCCGTCATCGGCCACCACCATCACTGTGAACAACACCACCTACAACATCACCAACGACCAACTCAAGGGCAAGTTTGAATTTCCCAGCTTGATGCCCTACGTGGGCCTGGGCTGGGGCCTGGGAAAGCCTTTGGACAAGGGCTTTAAATTTGTCTTCGACCTGGGGCTGGCGATCGGCGCGCCCAAAGCCACCTTGAGCGGCACCGGCACGGCGCTGAGCACATCGCAAGCCCAGGCCGACATCGCAACCCAGCAACAAAAAATCAACGACGACGCGTCCAAACTGATCGGCCTGCCGGTGATCAAAATCGGTGTGGGCTACGTGTTTTAAACGCTCATTCGGTGCGTCTGGACAGGCTGGTTCTGCGGCAACACATTCCCTGACACCGCCCTGGGCGGCTGGACCGCCTTTATTTAACCTTGCAAATTGCTCATTAGATAGGCAAAATGCAAGGTTAATTTATATCGGTGTGACCAATGGACATCTCTCGCGCCCTGTTTCAATCGGCACATGATCGGCTGTCGTACTCGCCCGGCTTGGTGCTGCTGGGCCCCCGCCAGGTGGGCAAAACCACCTTGGCCAAGGCGATTTCCCAAGCGCATCCCGCCGCTTTACACCTGGACTTGCAGCTGGAAACCGACCGCGCCAAGTTAAGCGCTGGCAGCGGTTTTTTGGCGGCCCACCGGGACCGCTTGCTGGTGCTGGACGAAGTGCAGTACGTGCCGGAACTCTTTGCCCAATTGCGCCCCGAGATTGACGCCGACCGCCGCGCGGGGCGTTTTTTGTTGCTCGGCTCGGCCTCAGGCCAACTGCTGCAACAAAGCTCTGAATCACTCGCTGGGCGGGTGAGTTACTTGGAGCTCACGCCCTTTTTGGCCCATGAAGTGATGGCGTCTGCCACTGACGGCGAAACACCCAGCACCGACCTGATCACCTTGCAAAAATTGTGGTTGCGCGGCGGCTTTCCTCTGAGCTTCACCGCGGCCAGCGACGCGCAGTCTTTGGCTTGGCGGCAAGATTTCATGGCCACCTTTCTCAACCGCGACTTGCGCGAGTTTGGTCTGAATGTGCCCGCCCAAACCCTGCAACGCTTTTGGCGCATGACGGCGCATCTGCATGGGCAATTGTTCAATGCGTCGCAAATTGCAGGCGCTTTGGGCGGCATTTCGCACACCACGGTGGGCCGCTATTTGGACGCATTGGTCGACACCATGATGTTGCGCCGCTTGGAGCCACATTTTGTTAATTTGGGTAAGCGCTTGGTGAAGTCGCCCAAGGTATACGTGCGTGACAGCGGCTTGCTGCATGCCTTGTTGCACATCACCGACTTGAACGCTTTGGCTGGACACCCCAGCGCAGGCGCATCGTGGGAAGGTTTGGTGGTTGAGCACCTGTGCGCATTGGCTCCGCCTGGCGCAGACATCGGTTTTTACCGAACCGCTGCGGGGGCAGAGTTGGATGTGGTGGTGGCTTGGGGCAGCCGCAAAGTGGGCTTTGAAATCAAATTTTCCGCAGCACCCAAAGTCACCCGAGGTTTTTGGCAGGCTTGCACCGACGTGGACGTGGACGCGGCCTACATCGTGGCACCCGTGGCGCAAGGTTGGCCTCTGCAAACCGAAACGACCTATGCGGTCAATGTGGCGTCTGTGCTGGAATTGGCCACTGTGTTCAAAGCCCATGAGCCCAGTCAAGGCGTCTTGGCCCGCTGATACAAAGGCAGCACCTTGTCCATGTTGGCCTGCATTTCTTGGATGCGGCTGTTGCCGGAAGGGTGGGTGCTCATCCACTCGGGCGGGGCGTTTTGGTTGTTGGCGCTCATTTTTTCCCACAGGGTCACGCCCGAGCGCGGGTCAAAACCGGCGCGGGCACCCAGCTCCATGCCCACCAGGTCGGCCTCGGTTTCGTCTTCGCGGCTGAACTTCAGGGTGAGCAAGTTGGCGCCCTGCTGGGCCACCATGTCGGTGATGCGCGGGTCTATGCCAAAAATGCCTGCCACCAGCGCGCCGCCAATGCGCGACAGGCCTTGGGTGGCCGTGCTTTTGCCGATGCGCTCGCGCGCATGCTCGCGCAGCGCATGCGCCACCTCGTGGCCCATGACCATGGCCACCTCGTCATCGCTCAAGTTGAGCTTTTTCAAGATGCCGTAATAAAAGCGATCTTGCCCCCGGGCATGCAAAACGCATTGACCTGGTTGGAGCCAATCAGGTTGACTTCCCACTTCCACTCGCGCGCGCGCGGGTTCCACTCGTAGCTGTGCGGGATGATGCGCTGGGCAATGCCGCGCAAGCGCAA
>RFNL01000277.1 GCA_009927195.1 Betaproteobacteria bacterium
TTTGCTGTTGGTGCTGGGCACGCTGAGTTTTCGCCTGCGCGAGGCGGGCATTGACCGCAGCACCATTGGCCACCTGAGTTGGGTCGGCCTGGCCTATGGCTTCAAATGGGTGTGGGCCCCGCTGGTGGACCGCCTGCCCCTGCCGGTGCTCACCCCCTGGCTGGGGCGGCGGCGCAGTTGGCTGCTGGTGTCGCAGTTGGCCATCATGGCCGGGTTGGCGGGCATGGCCTGGCAAGACCCGCGCACGGGTCTCACCCCGCTGGTGGTGTGCGCCTTGTTGGTGGCGTTTGCTTCGGCCACCCAAGACATTGCGCTGGACGCGTTTCGCATCGAGTCGGCCGATGCACGACTGCAAGCGGCGCTGGCCGCGAGCTACCAAACCGGATACCGCTTGGCCATGATTTGGGCCGGGGCAGGCGTGCTGTGGATCGCTGCCCACCAAGAGGCCATCGGCCAAAGCGGCTACCAACAACTCGCTTGGCAAGCCGCCTACTTGGTGATGGCCGCGTCCATGGGGGTGGGCTTGGTCACCGTGGCGTTTTCGCGCGAACCCGCACCCGTGGCCTTGGCACCCGCGCGCAATCTGGCCGAGTGGCTGCAGTCCGCCGTGGTCGCCCCATTCACCGACTTTTGGATTCGCCACCGCTGGCATGCGGTGTTGGTGTTGGCGCTGATAGCGGTCTACCGCATCAGCGACGTGGTGATGGGCATCATGGCCAACCCGTTTTATGTCGACATGGGCTACACCAAAGAAGAGGTGGCCGCCGTGACCAAGGTGTACGGCGTGGTGATGACCTTGCTCGGCGCCTTCATCGGCGGCGCGATGGCGCTGCGCTGGGGCGTGATGCGCGTGCTCATGCTCGGCGCGGTGTTGTCGGCCCTGAGCAACCTGCTGTTTGCCTGGCTGGGCCAGCACGGCCACGATGTGACGGCGCTGATCGGCGTGGTCTCGGCCGACAACCTGAGCAGCGGCATTGCTTCGGCGGCCTTCATCGCCTATTTGTCCTCACTCACCAATGTGCAGTACTCGGCCACCCAGTACGCCTTGTTCAGCTCGCTCATGCTGTTGCTGCCCAAATTTATGGCCGGCTTTTCGGGGCAGTTTGTGGACGCCTGGGGTTACGAAGCATTTTTCTCCGGCACCGCCTTGCTGGGCCTGCCGGTGTTGGTGCTGGTGTGGCTGGCAGGGCGCGCGCAACGCGGGGGCGATGGCACCCCGCCCAAAACACCAAACCACACCCCGGTGCCTTTTTGAGATAACAACATGCCTTTGCACACCCGCTTCACCCAAGCCTTTGGCCTGACCACCCCCATCGCTTTGGCCCCGATGGCCCTGGCCAGCGGCGGCGCCTTGAGCGCGGCCTGCGCCCAAGCCGGTGCGCTGGGCTTGTTGGGCGGGGTTATGGCGAGCTGGAATGGACGCTGCGCGAGCACCAATTGGCCACGCAACTTTTGAGCGCCCAGCCCGAGGCCTTGGCGCGCTTGGGCTGCGGCTTCATCACCTGGCGCTTGGACCAAGACGCCAGCGCCTTGGACGCCATGCTGGCCCAAGCCCACAAACCCGCAGCCATGATGCTGTCGTTTGGCGACCCGCGCCCCTATGCCGCACGGCTGCAAGCGGCGGGTGTGCCGCTGATGTGCCAAGTGCAAAACCTGGCGCAAATCCCGTGGGCAATCGAGGCCGGTGCCGCCGTGCTGGTGGTGCAAGGCATGGAGGCCGGTGGCCACGGCATGAACGCGCTGCAAGGGCGTGGCACCTTTGCCCTGGTGCCCGAGGCCGCTGATTGGCTGACCGCCCACGCGCCGCACACCCTGTTGCTGGCCGCCGGTGGCGTGGCCGATGGACGCGGTCTGGCGGCGGCGCTGGCCTTGGGGGCCGACGGCGCGTTGATTGGCTCGCGCTTGTGGGCCTGCCGCGAGAGCCTGGCCAGCGAAGCGGCCAAACAACAAGCGGTGGTCACCGATGGCGACGGCACCGCCCGCAGCGCGGTGTTTGACATCTTGCGCCAAAAAAATTGGCCTGAACCGTATGACTTTCGCGCCATCCGCAACGGCTTGCACCGCCAATGGGAAGACCGCATCAACGACTTGCGCGCCGACCCGGATGCCGCCCGCGCCGACTACCAAGACGGGGTGGCCGCTGGAGACTTTGAGCGCGCCCACGCCACCGTGGGCGAAGCCACCGGCCTGATCCACGACCTGCCCTCGGCGCAAGACTTGATCGCACGCATCACGGCGCAGGCCGAGCGCATTCGCTGAACAACATAGAACTTACTTCCGTGGTTTTGTGCTTTTGAAAACTGACAGCGCAATGCTGTTGGCCATGGCCTCGTATCCTGCAGGGCTTGGGTGCAGATGGTCCCCCGAATCAAAAGCCACCAGAGACTTGTTGGGCTGGGCCGGGTCGCGCAGGGCCGCGTCAAAATCCAACACCGCGTCGTACGCTTTGCTGCTTCTGATCCACTGGTTCAAGGCCTGTCGTTTGGCTTCGCCTTCAGCGGTCCAATAGGCCGCGCCTTCAAAAGGCGTCAGGGTTGCACCAATGGCTTTGATGCCCCGGGCATGGGCCCTGGCAATCATTTGGCGGTGTCCGGCAATGAGGTCTTCCACACTTGGCGAAGGGCTTGAGCCAGCCGCGCCAATGTCGTTGATGCCCTCCATGATCGTCACATGGGTCACTCCGGGTTGGGCAATGACGTCCCGGTCGAACCGTGCCAGCGCATTGGGACCCACGCCATCGTTGAGCACACGACCCCCACCAATAGCCCCATTGATGA
>RFNL01000191.1 GCA_009927195.1 Betaproteobacteria bacterium
CGCCACGCCCGCGCTCATACCCGACCCCCGTGCATGAGTTGTCGATTTTCATGGTCCACGCGCAACACCATGGCAATCGCCATGAGGTTGAGCAAAATCGCTGAACCACCAAAGCTCATCAAGGGCAAGGTCAAACCTTTGGTGGGCAATGCGCCCAAGTTCACGCCCATGTTGATGAAAGCCTGAAAGCCCATCCACACGCCCACGCCTTGTGCCACCAGGCCGGAGAACACCCGGTCCATGGCAATGGCTTGGCGGCCGATGTGCATGATGCGCCGGGTCAGCCACAGGAACAAGGCGATCATGGTCAGCACGCCGACAAAGCCAAACTCTTCGCCAATGACCGCAAGCAAAAAGTCGGTGTGTGCCTCGGGCAGCCAGTGCAACTTCTCCACGCTGCCGCCCAAGCCCACACCAAAGATTTCACCCCGCCCGATGGCGATCAGCGAATGCGACAACTGGTACCCCTTGCCCAGGGCATTTTTTTCATCCCAAGGGTTCAGGTAGGCCAAGATGCGTTCGCGCCGCCAATCGCTCAAAGCGATCATCAAACCAAAGGCAATGATGAGCACAAAAGCGATCAAGAAGAACATGCGGGCATTGACCCCGCCCAAAAACAATATGCCCATGGCAATGATGGCGATGACCAAAAAAGCGCCCATGTCGGGCTCGGCCAGCAACAATGAGCCCACCACCGCCACGGCCACGCCCATGGGCATCACAGCGGCAAAAAACCTCTCTTTGACCTCCATCTTGCGCACCATGTAGTTGGCCGCGTACAAAAGCACGCCCAGCTTGGCCAGTTCGGAGGGCTGAAAATTCATGAAGCCCAAGGCGATCCAGCGGCGCGCACCATTGACCTCTTTGCCAATGCCGGGGATGAGCACCGCGATGAGCAGGACCAAGGAGGCGATGAACAACCAAGGTGCCCACTTGTCCCAGCTGTCCATCGGCACCTGATAAACCAGCGATGCCGCCACCAAGGCCACCCCAATGGCGACAATGTGACGCAGCAAAAAATGGGTCTGGGCGTAATTGCCAAAACGCGGGTTATCGGGCATGGCGATGGATGCCGAATACACCATCACCAGGCCCCACAAGAGCAAGGTGACCGTGACCCAGATCAGCGGTTGATCAAAGCCCTTGACCCGTACCGGTGCCGCGCGGGTGCGGGTGAACTCGGTGCCATGCACCCGCACGGGCAAAGCATCAGGCCCCTCGACCGGTGCCGCACCGCGCCAGCGGCTCCACCGCTCGCCCCATTTGAGCGCCAATGCACTCATGACGCGCCCTCCCACAGCAAGCCTGCGTCCACAGCCAGTTCTTGCACCGCTTGGGCAAACACCTCGCCGCGTTGCGCGTAATGGGCAAACATGTCAAAACTGGCACAGGCGGGTGATAGCAACACCGCGTCGCCTGCTTGCGCTTGTTCTGCGGCGCGTTGCACGGCTTGCGCCATGCTGTCCGCATCGAACAGTGGCACGTCCGCGTGTTGCAGGGCTTGGCGCAGCAGCGGCGCATCGCGCCCAACCAGCACCACTGCGCGCGCATGGCGCGCCACCGCTTGGGCCAGCGGCGCAAAGTCTTGTCCCTTGCCCTCACCGCCGGCAATCAGCACCAAGCGCCGGTCTGCGCCCAGGCCTTGCAAGGCGGCCACTGTGGCACCCACATTGGTGCCTTTGCTGTCATCGATGTACTCCACATCTTTCACCACGGCCACCGGGGTGGCGCGATGTGGCTCGCCACGGTATTCGCGCAAGGCATAGAGCATGGGGCCAAGCGGGGCTTGGGTGTGGCTGGCCAAGGCCAATGCTGCCAGGGCATTGAGGGCGTTGTGCTGGCCTTTGATGCGCAAGGCCTCGCTGGGCATGAGGCGCTGCAAATAGGGCGCATCGTCGTCATAGCCCTCGTGCTCGGGGGCTTGGACCCGGGTCTTTTTGCGCCCACCTTCGCGCTCGACCAAGCGCACCAGCCAGACCATGCCGTTGACGTTTTCCAGGCCCCAGTCGCCCGCCTTCAGGGGCAGATCGGGGCCCAGGGTGGCAACCTCGGGCTGCAGGGGTTTTTTCTTTTTTGCCGCTTCGCTCACCGTTTGCAAGCCCATCACCCGCTGATCGCTGCGGTTGAGTAACAACAAACCCGTGGCACCCACGATGCGGGCCTTGGCTGCGCAGTAAGCGGTCATGTCCCCGTGCCAGTCCAGGTGATCCTCGGTGAGGTTGAGCACGGTCGATGCAGTGGGCTCAAAGCCCTCCACCCCATCGAGTTGGAAACTGGACAACTCCAGCACCCAGACTGCGGGCAAACCAGAGCCGGCCAAGCGTTCGCGCCAGGTGTCGAGCAGGTTGGGTCCGATGTTGCCAGCCGTGGCCACGTCTTTGCCTGCGGCCTTCAACAATCGGGAGGTCAGCGCGGTCACCGTGGTTTTGCCATTGGTGCCGGTGATGGCCAGCACCTGGGGCGCGTAGCCGGTATCGGCCTGGGCCTGGCGCAAAGCATGTGCGAACAAGCTCAACTCGGTACCCACCCACAGGCCGGCCATGGTGGCGGCCTGCCACACCGGGGCCACCTCGGCGGGTGACAAACCGGGGCTTTTGAACACCGCACGGATGCCGTGGGCATGCAGCACCGATGGCTCAAAAGCCCCGGAGATGAACTGCGCAGTCGGCACGTGGGCCTGCAAATCGGCCAGACACGGTGGCTCGCTACGGGTGTCTTGCACCCACACCCTAGCCCCTTGCTGGGCGCACCAGCGCGCCATGGCCAAGCCCGACTGGCCCAAACCCAGCACCAGCACGGCCTGGTCTTGCAAAGAGGATGGGGTGTCGCGGCTCATCGGAGTTTCAAGGTGGACAGGCCGATCAGGCACAACAACATGGTGATGATCCAAAAGCGCACCACCACCTGGGTTTCTTTCCAGCCGGATTTTTCAAAGTGGTGGTGCAAGGGGGCCATCTTGAGGATGCGCCGACCTTCGCCGTATTTGCGTTTGGTGTATTTGAAGTAGCTGACCTGGGCCATCACCGAAACGGCCTCGGCCACAAAGATGCCGCCCATGATGGCCAGCACAATTTCTTGCCGCACGATGACGGCAATCGTGCCCAGGGCCGCGCCCAAGGCCAGTGCGCCCACATCGCCCATGAAGACCTGGGCCGGATGGGTGTTGAACCATAAAAACGCCAGGCCCGCACCGGCCATGGCGGCGCAAAAAATCAGCAGCTCGCCCGAGCCCGGTATGTAAGGAAAGAACAGGTACTTCGAATACACCGAACTGCCGGTGACGTAGGCAAACACCCCCAGTGCCGAGCCGACCATGACCACCGGCATGATGGCCAGGCCGTCCAAACCATCGGTGAGGTTGACCGCGTTGCTGGCGCCCACAATGACCAAATAGGTCAACAGCACAAAACCAAACACCCCCAAGGGGTAGCTGATTTCTTTGAAAAACGGCAGCAACAAGCCCGCCTTGGGCGGCAGGTTGACATCAAAGCCCGAGCGCACCCACTGGTAGAACAACTCCAGCACGCGCAGGTTGCTGACCTCCGAAATGCTGAACACCAGGTAGAGGGCCGCGAGCAATCCGATCAAGGACTGCCACAGGTACTTTTCGCGCGAGGGCATGCCCTCGGGGTCTTTGCGCACCACTTTGCGCCAGTCGTCGGCCCAACCAATGGCCCCGAAACCCAGGGTGACGATCAGCACGATCCAGACAAAGCGGTTGGAGAGGTCAAACCACAGCAAGGTGGCCACTGCGATGGAGATCAAGATCAACACGCCCCCCATGGTGGGAGTGCCCGACTTGCTCATGTGGGAGGCCACGCCGTAGCCGCGGATGGGCTGCCCGATTTTCAATTCGGTCAATTGGCGGATCACCCAAGGCCCTGCGATCAAGCCCATCAACAAAGCGGTGAGTGCGGCCATCACCGCGCGAAAGGTCAGGTACTGAAACACCCGAAAGAAGCCAAACTCAGGCGACAGGCTTTGCAACCACTGGGCCAAACTCAAGAGCATGCGGCCTCCTTGGGCAGGGTTTGGGTTTGTAGGCTGTGGGTCACGCGCTCCATGCGCATGAAACGCGAGCCCTTGACCAGCACGCTGCCGCAATGGGGTGCCAAGCCCAGCACAGCGGCTTGCAACTCGGCCATGTCCTCGAAATGCTGGGCCGCTGGGTGGGCGCGGGCACTGGCCTGGGCCAGGGCCCCCAAAGTGAACAAACGCTCTATGCCGCGCTGTTGCGCATACACGCCCACTTCGGTGTGGAAGGCCTCGCCCTTGGCACCGACCTCGCCCATGTCACCCAAGACCAGCAAATGCGGCGCAGGTAAATCGGCCAGCACATCGATGGCGGCCAGCACCGAGTCGGGGTTGGCGTTGTAGGTGTCGTCGACCACGGTGCAGGCCTGGTTGCGCCAGCGGGTGACAAAGGTGCTCGAGCGCCCGCTCACCGGTTGAAACGCTCGCAAGCCCTGGGCCACCGCTGACAAGGGCGCACCCGCGGCCAAGGCAGCGGCGGTAGCGGCCATGGCATTGCGCACATTGTGTTGGCCGGCGATGTGAAGTTCGCTGGCCAACTCGCCCATTGGCGTGAGCCAACGCACTTGCCAATGGTCGCTCTGCCACCGGGCCTGCACCAGCGACACCTCGGCAGATTTGTCTGCACCGAAACACCAGCAGCGCCGCGCGCCCGCCCCAGCGCGCCACAGCGGCGTGTGCGGGTCATCGGCAGGGAATACCGCCACCCCGTCTGGTCCCAGGGCTTGCAAAACGCTGCCGTTTTCCTGCGCCACCGCTGCCACGCTGTGCATGAACTCTTGGTGCTCGCGCTGGGCGTTGTTGACCAGGGCCACACTGGGGTTGGCGATGGCGGCCAATTGGGCGATTTCACCCGGGTGGTTCATGCCCAACTCCACCACCGCACAGCGGTGGCTGGGGCGCAGCCGCAACAAGGTCAGCGGCAAGCCGATGGCGTTGTTGTAATTGCCCAGGGTGGCCAGGCTGTGGTCTGCAACCGGGTGCCAAGCGCGCCAAATGCTGGCGATCATCTGGGTCACCGTGGTCTTGCCATTGCTGCCCGTCACGGCCACCAGCGGGAGTTGGAATTGTTGTCGCCACCCGTGGGCGAGTTGGCCCAAAGCGCGCAAGCTGTTGGGCACCTGCAAGCCACTCAGGCCCGCTTCGGCCAAGCCGTGTTCGGCCAGGCCCAAGCGGGCACCAGTGGCGCGGGCTTGGGGCAAGAAGTCATGCGCATCAAAACGCTCACCGCGCAAGGCCACAAACAGGTCGCCGCTTTGCAAACTGCGGGTGTCGGTGTGCACCCGATCGCACAACGGCGAGATGTCGCCCACCGCGCGCGCGCCCTCAATCCACTGCTGGGCTTGCGCCAGGTTCAATGCCATGGCGCTCATGACCACCCCCCCGCAGCCAGACAGGCACTTGCCACTGCGGTGTCGGAGAACGGCAAGCGCTGACCGGCCACCTCTTGACTGGTTTCGTGGCCTTTGCCAGCGATCAACACCACATCATTGGCTTGGGCCTGGGCCAGCGCATGGGCGATGGCCGTTTGGCGTTGCACCTGAACGTGGACCGCTGTCGCATCGGTCAATCCGGCTTGCATCTGGGCCAAGATGGCCCAGGGATCCTCGCCACGCGGGTTGTCGCTGGTGAGCACCAGGTGATCCGACTGGGCTTGGGC
>RFNL01000287.1 GCA_009927195.1 Betaproteobacteria bacterium
ACAAAGGGGTTGCTGCCCACATTGCTGATGGGCACAAAGTCGCGCACCGGGTCGTAATTGGTTTTGTTGATGGCAGGCAATATGGCCATGACCGGCATGGCCGCCATCAGCAAGGTGTACCCGTCGGGAGGGGCCTTGGCCACAAATTCGGCGGCAATGCCCCCACCCGCGCCCACTTTGTTCTCCACCACCACCGACTGGCCCAGGCTTTGGGTCAAACGTTCGGCGATGATGCGGGCGATGGAGTCGGTGTTGCCACCCGGGGCAAAAGGCACCACGATCTTGACCGGCTTATTCGGCCAAGCCGGTATTTGCGCCGGTGCGCTCAGCGGCAACAATGTGGCCAAGCCAGCGGCGAGCCAGCAGCGCCGGGTGAAGTTCAAGGTGGCATGGGCCACTTGAGGCGAGCGATGAAATGCAGTCACGTCTGAGTCCCCTAAAAAAAGTAAAACACCGGTGAATGGGAATTTGCCTGTACCAGCGCGCGCTTGCCCTCAAGCGACAGTCTGGGCACGTCGGATGCTGTTGATCATGGACGAGTTGAGCAGATATTGGCGCGCTTTGTCAGGGTCGGCACACACGGCGCGCAACTCTTGCATGCGTTGGGCACGCAACTGAGGGTCTTTTTCTTCCAAGTTCTTTTTGTTGCGCACCGATAGTTCTTGCACATAGGCCACATTGGCTTGTTGGCGCTGACGGTTGTAGCGCTCGAGCGCCTCATCGCTCTCCATGCCTTGGAGGACCCGCGACAGCGCGTGGCCCAAGCTGATGGCATCGTGGATACCGCTGTTGAGCCCAAAACCGCCCAAGGGGTTGTTGACATGGGCGGCGTCGCCCGCGAGCAAGACACGGCCCTGGCGAAAACGCACCGCCACCCGTTGGTGGACGCTGTAAATGCTTTGGTGCACCAAGGGGTAGCTGGTGCTGGCATCGGCTCCGGTGATGCGGCGAATGGCTTGCTGGGCATAGGGGCCGGCCAAGGCCACTGCTTCAGGGGTTTCGCTGTCCACAGGCAAAGTCATGCGCCACAGGCCCGGCGGGCCTGCATCGGGCATCTTGAACAAGGCGCTCCACTGAACCGGGTCACTCATGTAGGCGTTTTCGCGATAGCCCAAGGTGGCAAAGTCGAAGGTGGTGCTCAGTACGCTGTAGCGCTCGGGCCAGGTGTAACCGGCAAACTCGATGTGGGCCGATTTGCGCACCTGGCTGCGGCCCCCATCGGCGGCAATCAGCCACTGTGTTGTCCATTCCACCAATCCATCTGGGCCTTGGGCTGTCACCACCACATGGTCATCAAAGCTTTGCTGGGCCTCAAAGCGATGGCCAAACACCACATCCACCAAACCCGTGCGTTGCACATGCTGCAGCACAATGGGTGTGAGCCGATGCTGCTCCAGGTGCAATCGATAGGGGTAAGGCGTGTCGTGGCGCAACAGGTCCAGATCCCACTCGGCCACCAAACCTTCTTGCAAATCGCGCGACTGCCAGTAACGCACCGCAATGCCCGCTGCGCGCATTTCATCGGCCACGCCAATACCGTCGAGCATCTCCAAGGTGGGGGGATGAAAGGTGCCCGCCCGCAAGTCGATGGTCAAACCCGGTTCGGCCTCAATGACCCGGCTGGCGATGCCTTGCTGCGCCAACACCAGCGCAGTGATCAAACCCACCGGCCCCGCCCCCACGATCAAAACGGGGCTGTCCAAGCTCACTGCCATGCATCACACCTGTTAGATGGCAGCGCCGGTTTATCCGCTGCCTGATTGACGACTTGGCCCCTGTGCAGGAACCCCTGGCGCAAGGATAACGCAGGGTAAAAACCAAACCCGCTGCCAGTTACCGATGACCCCAAGCCCGTCAGGCTTGCCCCCGTAACGGCACAATGGCGTGCCGACCCTGAGGAACCCAGCCGCTGCGGTGCCCCAACTCATCCCACCCCCAACGACACCCCTGATGGAAAATTTTGAAACCCTGCAACTCAGCCAACCCCTGCCGCATGTGCTGCAAGTGCAATTGCACCGACCGCAAGCGCGCAACGCTTTGAACACCCAAATGGGGCGCGATCTGCGCGCCTTGTTTGGCCCCATGAAATTCACCCCCGGCGATTGGCGTTGCGTGGTCATCACTGGCGAAGGCGACAAAGCCTTTTGCGCGGGCGGTGACTTGAAAGAGCGCCAAGGCATGAGCGACCGCGACTGGCAACTGCAGCACGCGATTTTTGAAGAAGCCTATTACGCGGTGCTTGACTGCAGCGTGCCGGTGATCGCCGCGGTCAACGGCGCGGCCTTTGGCGGTGGCTGCGAGCTGGCGCTGATGTGCGACTTCATCTACGCGGCCGATCATGCGCGCTTCGCCCTGCCCGAGGTGGGCCTGGGCATCATCCCCGGCTGCGGGGGCACGCAAACCTTGGCCCGTGCGGTGGGCGAGCGCCGCGCCAAAGAATTGGTGTTGACCGGTGCCCCGTTTGACGCGCATCAAGCCCAGTTGTGGGGCATGGTCAACCAAGTCTGTCCGGCTGGCGAATTGCTCAGCGCCGCTTTGGCCTGCGCCCAGCGCATGGCCGACAACGCGCCCCTGTCGGTGCGCCAAGCCAAGAAAGCCATCCACCAAGGTCTGCAAGGCGACTTGCAAAGCGGCTTGAATTACGAGGTGGCCGCCTATCTGCCCCTGATCCACACCCAAGACCGGCGCGAAGGCACGCTGGCCTTCAACGAAAAACGCAAACCCCGCTTCAAGGGTGCCTAAACTGCCAAGGTGGCATGGGGTTGGCATCTTGCCAAAGCCCCACTCGGGCTTGGCGGGCTTGCTGCTCGGCATGGTCGTAGCTGGCGCGGTCGGCCGACGGCTGGTCGCGCGCATAGTGCTTGAAATGCCACGCCATGCCGCGCTGGATTTGCACCAGATTGATGTCCACATTGTTCAACCACAGCTTGCCCACCCAGCGGTCAAAGCGGTCTTTGTGCGTGCTCTCTACCGTCACTTCGTGGCCAAACACCTGATCGCTGAGCGACTGCTTGGACTTTTGCCCAAACGCCTGGTTTTGCTCGGGCGCGTCGATACCCAACAAGCGGATGCGGTAGCGCCGGTGTTGTGCATCGAGCACGGTCACGGTATCGCCATCGGCCACCCCCACCACCTTGCCCACCCAGCGCTCGGCCCAGGCGGGGCTGGACAGCCACGCCCAGCTGCACAAGCACACCCAAAGCCATCGGAGCCCAGCACGGCCAAGCCCGCCACCAAGCCAGCGCACCGCGACGACCATAAAAACAACTTTGTTTAAATTATTGATATTGTGATTTTTGCACGCCGTAAAACCCATGGGGGCTTCCCCCACAATCGGCGTTTTGCTTGCCCACACACCGTCCCATGACCGCCTCCACCGAACTGCCCAGTGACAGCGCCCGGATTGAACAACTGGCCCAACAACTGGAGCGCCACCCCGATTACCGGGTGCTGCGCCGCCTGCCCCTGCGCAGCCATTTCCAGCCTGCGCCCACCGGCGCCCGTTTGTGCCGGGGCGTGGTGCTCGACACCGAGACCACCGGCATGGACAGCACCCAGGACCGGGTGATCGAACTGGGGATGGTGGGGTTTGAATTCGATCCCGCCAGCGGCGCGGTGGTGCGCGTGGTCGATGTGTTGGACGAACTCGAAGACCCCGGCTTTGCCATCCCAGCGGCCAGCATCGCCATCCACCACATCACCGACGAGATGGTCAGCGGACGGCACATTGACGACACCGCCGTGGCCCGCATGCTGCAAGACGTGGTGGTGGTGATCGCCCACAACGCCGCTTTTGACCGACCCTTTGTCGAACAGCGCTGGCCGGTGTTTGCCGAGATGGATTGGGCCTGCTCGGTGAAAGACATCCCCTGGCGCGAAGAAGGCTTTGGTTCGGCCAAACTGGAATTTTTATTGCACGCCAATGGG
>RFNL01000269.1 GCA_009927195.1 Betaproteobacteria bacterium
CGAGGCGATGGGCGAGGCTTTGCGGCGTGAACTGGGCGACGCCATCCGCTTCACCCAACCCCAAGGCGGCCTGTTTTTTTGGGCTTACTTGACCGGGGCGGGCGGTGCGCCGGCCGATGGTCAGGTGTTGGCCAAGCTGGCCATCGACAAAGGCGTGGCCTTTGTGCCGGGTGCGCCGTTTTATGCCGACCAACCCGATCGGAGCAGCCTGCGTTTGAGTTTTGCCACCACCGATGAAGCCAAAATTGACGAAGGCATGCTCCGTTTGGGCCAAGCGCTGCATGAACATCACAAGGAGCGCACATGAGTGAGCGTGTCATCACCCTGGGAGGGGGCTGTTTCTGGTGCACCGAGGCGGTGTTTGTGCGCGTCAAAGGTGTGACCGATGTGGAATCGGGCTACTGCAACGGCCATGTGCACCAACCCAGTTACGAGCAAGTGTGTGAAGGCGACACCGGGCATGTGGAGGTGGTTCAGCTGCGCTATGACGACACCCAGGTGAGCTTGACCCAGTTGCTGGAAGTTTTTTTCGCGGTGCACGACCCGACCACCCTCAACCGCCAAGGCAATGATGTGGGCAGCCAGTATCGCAGTGGCATCTACACCGAAAGCCCGGACGATTTGAAGCAGGCGCAAGACTGGGTGGCGCAGCTCAATGCCGACAAGGTCTTTGGCAAGCCGGTGGCCACCGAGGTGTTGGCGCGGGCCAATTACTGGCCCGCCGAGGGCTATCACCAGGACTTTTTTGAGCGCAACCCGCACCAAGGTTATTGCGCGTTTGTGGTCGGCCCCAAAGTGGCCAAATTCCAAAAAACTTTTGTCCATTTGTTGCGCCCATGACATTCACACGGTTCAGGGTTCTGGGGCTGGTGGCCGCACTGCTGTGGGCGCAGTGGCTGGGCTTGTCCCACGCCATCTGGCACAGCCCTTTGCTGCGTGGGACTGATGCCCATGCGGGCTGGGCCGCCCAGCCCCCGGCCAAAACCAGAAGCATCGCCAGCGATACGGCTGCAGGGCTTTTGTTGCACGAAAACGATGCCCAATGCCGCTTGTTCGATCAGCTCGCGCACAGCGATGCCCTGAACCCGGTTGCCCCACACTGGGCCGTTTCGCCGCCGCCTCAGTCCTCGCTGGCCTTTGCGCCCTCGTTGGTGCCGAAGCGGCTTGCGCTGGCTTACAGCGCCCGCGCACCGCCGGTTTTACTTTCTTGATCTAAACCTTTGAAAGCCGCGCGCTCATGCACGCGGTGTTTTCGTTTTTGTTTTTGGAAAGTCAAATCATGCTAGCTTTTTCACGTCTGGCCGGGCCCCTGTGCCTGGCCCTTTTTGGCAGTTCTTGGGTCGGGGCGCAAGTTCAAAACTCCACGCAGGGCACCGCCCCCTCATTGGCTGAAGTGGTGGTCACTGGCAACCCCCTGGGGCGCGACAGCGGTGCCGCCCCGGTGAGCAGTTTGGCCGGTACCGAGTTGTTGCTGCGCGCAGGCAGCACCTTGGGCGACACCTTGTCGCAAACCCCTGGTGTGGCCAACAGTTACTTCGGCCCCAATGCAGGCCGCCCTGCGATTCGCGGTCTCGATGGCGACCGCATCCGGATGCTCAGCAACGGTGGTGCCTCGCATGATCTGTCTGGCCTGAGCCAAGACCATGCGGTGGCCCAAGATCCCCTCAGCATTGAGCGCATCGAGGTGCTGCGCGGACCGGGTGCCTTGCTGTACGGCGGTAGCGCAGTCGGTGGGGTGGTCAATCTGATTGACAACCGCATACCGCAGCAACCCATGGAAGCTGATGCGGGCCTGTTGGGTCGCTTTGACCTCAATGCATCGTCTGGAAACCAAGAGCGCAGTGGCGCGGGCATGGTGGAGTGGGGCAACGAGCGCTGGGCCGTGCATGTGGATGGATTTCGACGCGTCAGTGGGGACACCGCCGTGCCAATTGATTTGAAGTGCGAGCGCACCGGCCTGACCAGCCGGGTGATGTGCAACTCGGGCAACAGCACCAGCGGTGGGGCACTGGGGGCCAGCATGTTTTGGGACCATGGCAGGCTGGGTGCGTCGGTATCTCAATACGCCAGCCTGTATGGAACAGTGGTTGAGGACACTGTTTCCATCGACATGCGCAGCACCCGCTATGCCTTGGATGGCGAATGGCGCAGACCCGGCAGCTTTTTGGATCGGGTGAACTTTCAATGGGCCCGTACCGATTACCGACATGCCGAGTTGGACAGCGGTGTTATCGGCACAGAGTTCATATCGCCCAGCACCGACTACCGCTTGCAAGCGCGTCACAGCACTTGGGCCAGCCCCTGGGGCCCCCTGCAAGGGGTATGGGGCTTGCAAGGTGAGTCTTCGCGGTTCGAGGCACGGGGGAACGAGGCCTATGCACCTTTCAGCGAAACCCAAAATCAAGCGCTCTATGTGCATGAAGAGTTGCCCAAAAGCTGGGGGCGATGGACCGTGGGTTTGCGCAACGAGCAAGTCAGTGTGGGTTGTCTGACGGGCAATGCCTTGTGCGCCAACCCCGTGCAGAAGTCCTATGCACCTTTGAGTGCGGCTCTAGGACTGCAGTACCACTTGGCACCGGGTTGGCAGTGGAGCACCCATGTGGCCCGCACCGAGCGAGCGCCCAAACACTATGAGTTGTTTGCCAATGGGGTGCATGTGGCCACTAGAGCCTTTGAGGTCGGCAATGCTGACTTGGGCATTGAGCGGGCAAACCAATGGGATGTGGGTTTGGCCTGGCGCGCCGGGGAAGATCGCTTCTCCATCAACGGCTTTGTCAACCAATACGACAGCCATATAGCGCTCTACAACACGGGCGATTTATATATTCCTGATGAGGGAGGTGAGGCCATACCGCGTTATGCCTTTCGCTCGGTGCGGGCCCGCTTTCAGGGTGTGGAGGCCCAAGGCAGCAAACGCATCAAAGACGGTTCGGCCGCTTGGGTGCTGGGCGGCCGCGCCGATCTGGTGCGGGCCACCAACCTGGACACCCAAGAGCCCTTACCGCGTATTTCACCGTTTCGATTGGGTATGACCCTGGACCGGCAAAGTGGACCTTGGATGGCGGGGGTCGGTCTGGACCATGCCATGGCGCAAGATGCGGTGCCCGCTGGAGATCGGGCCACACCTTCCTCCACGCTGCTCAATGCGCGCCTGACTTTACGGCAACAACAAGGTGACAGCCAATGGCTTTGGTATGCGCGGGCCACCAACCTGACAGACGCTTTGGTTTATTCACCCACATCGGTGCTGACCACCACGGCCAAATACACCGATGAGAGCACTGGTGCGACCGTCTACAAGGCCCCGTTGCCCGGGCGCAGCATCAAGCTGGGCGTGCAAATCAGCTTCTAAGGCCGATTCAAAAGATCAGCGACTGACCCCAAAGCGCGCTAAAGCACAATCACCGCATGTGGCATGTGGTGATTTCTTCTTTGGGGCCGGTGATGTTGCTCATTGCACTGGGCGCCGCCTTGGGTCGCTGGCAGTGGGTCAGCCCCGAAGGTGCCAAGGAGCTTTCGCGTTTGGCCTTTTCGGTCTTTGGTCCAGCCTTGTTGTTTCGCACCATGAGCCAGGTCGATCCCGCCAGCTTGGTGTGGCAACCGCTGGCGGTTTATTTGGGTACGGCGGTGCTCATGTATTGGGGATTTTGGCTGCGCTGGGGTCGCAGTTTGTCGGCCGCCATGTGGGCCATGGCCACCATGTTCAGCAATACCGTGGCCCTGGGCATCCCGCTGGTGGGTTATGTGTATGGACAGCCGGGTTTGGTGGTGTTGTTCACTTTGATCTCGGTGCACTCTTTGGTGTTGGTCACCATGATCACCGTGTTGCTGGAGTGGCAACGTGCGCAGCAAGCGCACCTTGTGCCCAATGCCCCAGGCCAAGCCGACTTGCGAGCCGTCTTGGTTCAAGCCCTGCGACAGTCGATTTTTCACCCCGTGCCTTTGCCGATTTTGCTGGGGTTGGCGTTTTTCCAAACCGGTTGGTCCATGCCCGAGGCCTTGGACCGCGCTTTGCAATGGTTGGGCGCGGCCTTCGGACCTATCGCCTTGTTGCTGGTGGGCATCAATTTGGCCCAGTTGTGGCGGGTCACGGCCGCCGATCAAACCACCTCCCACCCCTGGCGCAAGGCCCTGGAGTTGACGTTGCTGAAAAACCTGCTTTTTCCCATCGCTGTGGCGGTGGTGGGTTGGAGTGCCGGCTTGCCCCATTTGCCCTTGTCGGTGATGGTGTTGGCTGCGGCCCTGCCGGTGGGGGCCAATGTATTCCTGGTGTCGCAAAGCTATGCCCTGGAACGCGAAGCCATCACTTTGGGCATGTCTTTGTCCACCTTGCTGGGCATGATCAGCTTGCCAGTGGTGATGGTGCTGCTACAAATGTCGGATTTCAAATGGTGGAGTTTCTAAAACCACGACTACCTTGTGCCTGGTCCAGGCCTTGTCATTGAAGGGTCACTAGGTCGACCTGGGGCGTATCGTCCCTTTAGCACAGCTTTTCCGCCGTCTTCAGGTGAATTTTGTTCACCCAGGCGCGCAAAGCCGTGAAGTCAGAGCGGGTGAACGCTGTGGGCTCAAAGAGGATGCGGGTGTTTTGGGTCATGAGAAGTCATAACGCACTACACGTATAACGCATGAGGCTGGTATGCACAAAAGAATGACCATTACGCTGGATGAAGCGGTCTATGAGGGCCTGTATCGAACCATTGGCAAGCGACGCATGAGCCAATTTATTGAGGATTTGCTGCGCCCCCATGTATTGGATTCGGCGCTGGATGCGGGTTACCGCGCCATGGCCTCGGATGCTGAGCGCGAGGGCGAGGTACAGGAATGGGGCAACGCCTTGACCAAGGACATGGTCAATGAAGCGAGGTGAGGTCTGGTCGGTCGAGTTTGATCCAGCCGTCGGGTCTGAGATTCGCAAAAAACGGCCAGCCTTGATTGTGAGCAACGATGCGGCCAATAGAAACCTGGCTCGC
>RFNL01000149.1 GCA_009927195.1 Betaproteobacteria bacterium
GGTGGTGCAAGCCGATGCGGTGCTGTCGGCCCTCAAGGCCAGCTTGGCCAACTTCAAGGTGCCCAAGCACTGCGAGGTGGTGGCCGAGTTGCCGCGCAACACCATGGGCAAGGTGCAAAAAAACCTGCTGCGCGAGCAGTACCAAAACCTGTTTGTGACGGCCTGAGTGGCGAGGGCGGACCTGCAGGGCTGTAACGCCCTCAGTGCCCCGCCAGGGCCAAGGCCAGCGGCAGGCTGGCCATGCCCAGCAAGGTCGACAGGGTGACCAAGCCCGCCACAAACGCGCCGTTGTGGCCCATGCGCGCGGCCAGCACATAAGCGCTGGAGGCGGTGGGCAGGCCAGAGAAGGCCATCAGCACCAGCGCTTGGGTGCTGTCGAACGAACCCATGCGCACAATCACCCATGCCGCCAAGGGCATCATCAGGTGCTTGATCAGCAACAAGCCCAGGCTCAGGCGTGGTGCCAGCTTGAGCGACCCCAATTGCAGGCCTGCACCAGCGGCCATCAGGCCCAAGGCAATGGATGCCGAGCCAATGCGCCCTGCAGTGGCCAGCATCCACTCGGGCAGGCCCAGGCCCAGCAAGTTGACCAGCAAGGCGCTCAAGGTGGCCACCAACAAGGGGTTGCGCGTCAATTCGCCCATGAATCGGCGCGAACCCCCGCCCACCATGGGCCAGACCGCAGCCATGTTCAAGATGGGCACGCACACCCCAATGAGCACTGAAATCCATTGCAGGCCTTGCGCCCCCGACAGGCGCTCGGCCAGTGCCAGGCCTATGAAGGAGTTGAAGCGAAATGCCACTTGCGCGCCGCCTGCATGCAGTTGGCGGTCGGTACCCGCCATACCGGGCAGGTGCGGCAAGCTGTAGGACAAGCCCACACCGATCAAGCCCAGGGCCACGCCCGCGGCCATCAGGCCCGAGGTGGCCGCCACATCCAGCGGGTGGCGCACCATCGATTGAAACAACAGCACCGGGAATAAAAAGTAATACACCAAGCCCTCCACCTGGGTCCAGACGCTGCGGTTCAAGGCGGTGTAACGGCACACCAGGTAGCCGCACAAAATCAGCAAAAAGTCGGGTAACAACAGTTGGGCGGCGTTCATGCAATGGGCAACATCATTCAGTGAAATTGCTGATGTGAGGGTGTACGCGACCCCACCTAGAATCTCGGTTTTTGGTGAACCATCATAGGGGACAACTGCATGATCAATCGTCGACGTTGGCTGAGCGCTTGCGCGCTGGCCGTGACCACCTCTGGCGCTGTGGCCCAAGGGGCTTATCCCAACAAGCCCATCAAATTGCAAGTGCCGTTTGCGCCGGGTGGCACCACCGACATCATCGCGCGGGTGATCGCCGAACCACTGGGCAAGGCCCTGGGTCAAACCGTGGTGGTCGAGAACAAGGCCGGCGGCGGCGGTGTGGTCGGTGCCTTGGAGACGGCCAAGGCCGCTCCCGATGGCTACAGCCTGGGCATGGCCACGGTGTCGACCACGGCGGCCAACCCAGCGATCAACCCCAAGATTCCCTACAACGCGATGACCGACTTCACCCCCATCATCAACATTGCGGCCACGCCCAATGTGATCGCGGTGCATCCCTCGTTTCCGGCGCGCGACTACAAGGCTTTTGTCGCCGAGGTTCAGCGCAATCCGGGCAAGTACTCTTATTCATCGTCGGGCACGGGCGGCATTGGCCACTTGCAAACCGAGTTGTACAAAAGCCTGTCAAAAACCTTCATCACCCACATCCCTTACCGGGGTGCGGGCCCCGCCCTCAACGACACGGTGGCCGGCCAGGTGCCCATGATTTTTGACAACCTGCCATCGGCCCTGCCCTTCATCAAGGACAACCGCCTGGTGCCCATCGTGGTGGCCGCGCCCCAGCGCTTGGCGGTGTTGCCCCAAGTCCCGACCTTCAAGGAGGTGGGCTTGGAGCCGGTCAACCGCATGGCTTACTACGGCATCTATGGGCCCAAAGGCTTGCCCAAGGAGATTGTGGACAAAATCAACACCGGTGTGCGCAAGGCCCTGGATGACCCATCGGTGCGCAAACGCATCGAGGACACCGGCTCGCTGATCATTGGCAACACCCCAGAGCAGTTTGCCGCGCAAATGAAGGCCGAGTTAGAGGTCTACAAAAAGGTGGTGGACCAGCAAAAACTCAGTCTGGACTGATCCGCCCGCGCCGTGCTGAGCCGCTGAGCGCATGGGCCACGTCGGCAATGCCAACGCCGAGCGCATCGACGCGTTTGCCGATGCCTTGTGGTTGGAGTCGGGTTTGTCGGCCAACACCTTGGCCGCTTACCGGCGCGATTTGGCTTTGTTGGCGCAGTGGTTGCAACCCCAGGGCTTGGACCTGATGGGGGTGCAAGAGACCCATTTACAGGCCTACTTTGCCCACCGCCATGCGCACTCCCGTGCCAGCACCGCCAACCGGCGCTTGACGGTCTTCAAGCGCTTTTACCGCTGGTGCATGCGCGAGAACCTCTGCCCACATGACCCCACCTTGCGCTTGTTGTCGGCCAAGCAAACCCAACGCCTGCCCAAGGCCATGAGCGAGGCACAGGTGGAAGCCTTGCTGGCCGCGCCCGATGTGGACACCGATTTGGGATTGCGCGACCGGGCCATGCTGGAGTTGATGTATGCCAGCGGCTTGCGCGTGAGCGAGTTGGTGGGTTTGCAACTGCACCATGTGGGCCTGAGTGAAGGGGTGCTCAAGGTGCTGGGCAAAGGCAACAAAGAGCGCCTGGTGCCGTTTGGGGAAATCGCCCGTGAGTGGCTCAACCGCTACATGACCCGTGCGCGTGGGGCATTGCTGCGCGGGGCATCCACCCATGCGGTGTTTGTGACGGCGCGCGGTGCAAGAGCGGGCGGGGCGATGACGCGCACCATGTTTTGGTATGTGGTCAAAAAATACGCGCTGCTGGCCGGCATCACCTCGGCCCTGTCGCCCCATACCTTGCGCCATGCCTTTGCCACCCATTTGCTCAACCACGGTGCCGACTTGCGTGCGGTGCAAATGCTGTTGGGCCATGCCGATATTTCCACCACCACCATCTACACCCATGTGGCGCGTGAGCGGCTCAAAAGCCTGCATGCGCAGCACCATCCCAGGGGGTGAGTTGGCCAATGCCTCAGTGCTTGGCGGTGGAGTACGGGCCCGCTTGCAAGGCCGCCAATTCGGGCTCGCTGAAACCAGCCTTGCGCCGCGCCGCATGGTTGAACGGTGGTTTGGGCTGCGGTGCATCGTGCACGGCCACCAATTCGGGGTAGTGGTTTTCGGGGTCCAGGCCGCGTTGGGCGCACAGCCAGCGGTACCAGTGGTTGCCAATGGCCACATGGCCGACCTCGTCGTGCAAGATGATGTCGAGCAAACCGATCACGGCCCTGGCCTCGGGCGTGTTGGCGCGTTGCAATTTGGCCTGGATGATGGGGGTGGCATCCAAGCCCCTGGCTTCCAGGGTGCGTGGCACCAGGGCCATGCGCGCCAGCACATCGCCTGCGGTTTTTTCGCACATGGCCCACAAGCCATCGTGGGCATCGAAGTCGCCATAGCGGTGGCCGTGGGCCAGCAAGTGGTCCTGCAACAGGCCAAAGTGGGTGGCCTCTTCTTGCGCCACCCGCAGCCAGTCGCGGTAATAGGCTTGGGGCATGCCGGCAAAACGCCATACCGCGTCCAAGGCCAGGTTGATGGCATTGAATTCGATGTGGCAGACCGCATGCACCATGGCCGCCAAGCCGGTGGCGGTGAAGACCGACCGCGCGGGCACCGCTTTGGCCGATCGAAGGCGGGGCCGATCGGGCCGACCGGGCAGGCTTTGCCGGGGCGAGGGTGACAGGCTGGCCTGGGGCTGCAAGTCCCAATGGTTCATCCCTTGCCAAAGTTGCTGCACCGCTGTGCACTTGGCCGCAGGCTCGCGCAGGCACAAGGCGTCCAGGGCGAGTTGTCTGCATTCCATCCCTACAATTGTAGGAACATCTGTTTTTTGAGATTGCGCGCCATGGCCATTTACCAACTTGATGCCGACAGCCCGGACATCCACCCGAGTGCCTGGGTGGCCGATGATGCCCAGGTGATGGGCCGTGTCAAGCTGGCCGCCGAGAGCAGCGTGTGGTTTGGCGCGGTGATCCGCGGCGACACGGCCGATATTTCGGTGGGCGAGGGAAGCAACATCCAAGACGGCAGCGTGTTGCACGCCGATGTGGGCATGCCGCTGACCATTGGCCGTCACGTCACCGTGGGCCACCAGGTGATGCTGCACGGTTGTACCTTGGGCGATGAATGTTTGATCGGCATTGGTTCGGTGGTGCTCAATGGCGCAAAAATTGGCCCCCACTGCCTGGTGGGTGCGCGCTCATTGGTCACCGAGGGCAAAGAGTTTCCAGCGGGCAGTTTGATCATGGGCAGCCCGGCCAAGGTGGTGCGCCAACTCACGCCCGAGCAAATCGAGGGCTTGCGCCAATCGGCCCGAGGTTATGTGAACAACGCCAAGCGCTTCAAAGCCGGCTTGACCCAAATAGCCTGATGTCTGAGCTGCACAAATTTGTGTTCGAGGGCCTGCCCGTGCGCGGCATGCTGGTGCGCCTGACCGATGTGTGGCAAGAAATTTTGCGCCGCCGTGCCAACAACTTGCAAAGCGGGGCCTATCCTGCCCCGGTGCGGCATTTGCTTGGTGAGATGACGGCGGCTGCGGCTTTGATGCAGTCCAACATCAAGTTCAATGGTGCCTTGGTGTTGCAAATCTTGGGAGATGGGCCGGTGAAGCTGGCGGTGGTGGAGGTGCAGTCGGACTTGAGTTTGCGCGCCACCGCCACTTTGCGCGGCGAGGTGGCCGATGGCGCGGGCCTGACCCAAATGCTGAACCAAAACAACGCGGCGCGCTGCGCCATCACCCTGGACCCCAAAGACAAGTTGCCCGGTCAGCAGCCCTACCAGGGCGTGGTGCCTTTGTTTGACGATCAACGCCGACCGCTGGAGCGTTTGAGCGATGTGTTGGCCCACTACATGCTGCAAAGCGAGCAACTCGACACCATGCTGGTGCTGGCGGCCAATGACGAGTTGGCCGCTGGTTTGCTGATCCAGCGTTTACCGGTGCAGGGATTGGGCAATTTATCGGCCAAGGCCAGTGCGGCCGACGAGGACGAAATTGGCCGCAATGAGGACTATCGGCGCATAGCCATGCTGGTCGAAACCTTGCAAAGCCAAGAGCTGTTGACCTTGGATGTGGACACTTTGCTGCGGCGGCTTTTTTGGCAAGAAGATGTGCGCCGCTTTGACCCTTTGGTGCCGCGCTTTGCCTGCTCATGCCACCGCGAGCGGGTCAGCCAAATGATCCGCAGTTTGGGGGCAGAGGAAGCGGCCAGCATCGTCGCCGAGCAAGGGCAGATTGAAGTGGGCTGTGAGTTTTGCGGCCAGCAGTACCGTTACGACGCAGTGGACGCAGCCCAGCTGTTTGTCGATGGTCCACAACTTGGTGGCCACACCCCTGGGCCCTCGGTCTTGCACTGAGGTTTCAGCCCAAGCCTTTGAGTTGACTGAATAATCGGTGTTCGCAGGCAGGGTCGGCGCAGCGCTCGCAGGGGCCGCGCCAACGCGGCGTTTGCTCGGGCCTGGCTTGCAGGCCGGGCAGGCCTTTTAAGCGCTCGTGGCGCGCCAGCGCATGGCTGGCTTGGACCATCAAGTCTGCGCCTTGGCCGTACAGCACCTGATAGCCCCAATGGCGCTGTTGCAAGCCCTCGCGCCAGGCTTGCACGCTTGCGCTGTCACCTTCGCCCAACAACAAGACCCAAGGTTTGGGCCAATCGCTGGCCAGGTGAGCGGGTGTGGTGGCCATGTGCAAGCGGGGTGGGGGCAGGGCTTGGGCCAGGATGGGTGCCAAGTGATCGTGCAGCATTTGCAAGTGGGTGGCCTGCCAGCCAGCCAGCACGATGCACCAAGGGGCCATGCTCATGCCAAGGCTGCAGGCCTATTTGGCGATTTGCACAAAGATTTCGTTGGGCTTGACCATGCCGATTTCTTTGCGCGCTTGCTCTTCCACCATTTCCAGGCCTTCGCGCAGGTCGCGCAATTC
>RFNL01000072.1 GCA_009927195.1 Betaproteobacteria bacterium
CCGCAATCCCCTTGATATTGGTTGTTTTTTACGTGCCCATATCGATCGCTTTGGCCAACCTGGTGGCCTGTGTGATGTTTGTCTTGTTCGCCCTGACAGATTGGCTAGATGGGTATTTGGCCCGCAAGCTCAATCAAACCTCGGCATTTGGCGCTTTTCTCGACCCGGTGGCCGACAAGTTTTTGGTCTGCGCTTGTTTGCTGGTCCTGGTGCATTTGGGCCGGGCCGATGTATTTGTGGCGCTGATCATCATTGGGCGAGAAATTGCCATTTCCTCATTGCGCGAATGGATGGCGCAGTTGGGTGCTTCTAAAAGTGTGGCGGTGCACATGCTGGGCAAGTTCAAGACCACGGTGCAAATGGTGGCCATTCCGTTTTTGTTTTATGACGGCGTGTTGATCGGGCAGATCGAGTCCCGGCCTTTGGGGCAGGTGTTGATTTGGGTGGCTGCGGTGCTCACCGTCTGGTCCATGATGTATTACCTCAAAAAGGCCTTGCCCATCATTCGGGCGCACAGCAACTGATGCAGGACCAGCCCGCCCAGGCCTGGTTGCGATCCATGCCTTTTGTGTTTGTGCTGATTTGGAGCACAGGTTTTATCGTGGCCAGGTTTGGCATGCCCCATGCGCCGCCCATGGGCTTTTTGGCTTGGCGATATTTTTTCTCCATTGTCTGTTTTGGGGTGTGGATCCAATGGACTGGCGTGGCTTGGCCCAAGAATTGGGCGCAGGTCAAGCACCTGGCCATCACCGGTGTGCTCATGCATGGTGGTTATTTGGGGGGCGTTTGGTTGGCGGTCAAGGCCGGAATGGGGGCCGGTCTGTCGGCGCTGGTGGTAGGTCTGCAACCGGTGCTGACCGCAGTCTGGTTGGCCTACCGGGGCAGTTGGGTGGGGCGAGCCCAATGGGCGGGGCTGGCGCTGGGTTTGACGGGCTTGCTTTTGGTGGTCTGGCAAAAGCTGCAACTCACCACCGAAGTCAGCGCTTGGACTTTGGGGCTCACCGTGACCGCTTTGCTGTGCATCACCACCGGCACCTTGTACCAAAAAAGCCATGTTGCGCCTTGCGATGTGCGCACCGCCAGCGCGGTGCAATTGCTGGCCGCCTTGGCGCTCACATTGCCCTTGGCTTTGCTGGAGAGCGAGCCCATGCATTGGAACCCCACTTTGATGGGGGCTTTGGCCTGGTCGGTGCTGGCCTTGACCTTGGGGGCGAGTTCCTTGCTCTACATGATGATCCAGCGTGGAGCCGCTGCTAGCGTCACCAGTTTGATGTACCTGGTGCCACCCAGCACCGCCTTTTTGGCCTGGTTGTTGTTTGACGAACCCGTCACCGGCATGACCGTTTTGGGGACGGTTTGCACGGTGCTTGGCGTCATGTGGGTGATCAAATATCCTGCCACCACGCCTGCCAATCGAAACTGAATCCGCCACGGGCAACTTTGCCCCAACCCACAGAAAGGGAAATTCACCATGTCTACCCACCGCATCGCGGTCATTGCCGGAGACGGCATTGGCAAAGAAGTCATGCCCGAGGGCTTGTGCGTTTTAGAGGCCGCAGCCAGCCGCTTTGGCTTGGGCTTGCAGTTTGACCATTTTGATTTTGCCTGTTGGGACTACTTTGAACGCCACGGAAAAATGCTGCCCGACAACTGGAAGGACCTGATTGGTGGCCACGATGCGATTTATTTCGGGGCTGTGGGTTGGCCAGAAAAAATTGCCGATCATGTCTCCTTGTGGGGCTCTTTGCTGTTGTTTCGCCGCGAGTTCGATCAATACATCAACTTAAGACCGGCCCGTTTGATGCCGGGCATCATCTCGCCGGTGGTGCGCAAAGACGGCAGCGCCCGTGCACCCGGCGAGATCGATATGTACATCGTGCGCGAGAACACCGAAGGCGAGTACTCCAGTGTGGGCGGGCGCATGTACCCAGGCACCGAGCGTGAAATCGTGATGCAAGAGAGCATCATGTCGCGCATTGGCGTGGACCGGGTGTTGAAGTTTGCTTTTGAGCTGGCCCAGTCGCGCCCCAAAAAGCACTTGACCAGCGCCACCAAATCCAATGGCATTGCCATCACCATGCCGTATTGGGACGAGCGGGTGTTGGAAATGGCCAAGGCCTACCCCGGTGTGAGGTGGGATAAATTTCACATAGACATCTTGACCGCTCACTTTGTTCAGCGCCCCGAGTTTTTTGATGTGGTGGTGGCCAGCAATTTGTTTGGCGACATCTTGAGTGATTTGGGCCCGTCGTGCACCGGCACCATTGGCATTGCACCCAGCGCGAATCTCGATCCCGAGCGGCGACACCCGTCTTTGTTTGAACCGGTGCATGGCTCTGCCCCTGACATTGCAGGGCGCCAAGTGGCCAATCCGATCGGGCAAATATGGTGCGGTGCCATGATGCTGGAGTTTTTGGGCCACAAAGATGCGCACGATGCCATCTTGCGCGCCATCGAAGCGGTTTTGCAACCCGGCAGTGGCGCGCCTCGCACCCCAGACTTGGGCGGCACGGCCAACACCCATGACCTCGGATTGGCCATTGCCAAAGCTGTGAACAATGCTTAAGTTCCCAACTGCGGCATATTTTTTCGCCAATGCTTGAAGACGTGCAAAACGTGCTTAGAATCCGCCTCCCCGGTGACCAAGACGGTTTTGATCCTTGTCAGATTTGTGGCCCCGCAACCCTTCAAATGGAATGCGCCCGAGTTGATTGGCAGGCAATTGGCACCCCATAACATGAAGGAAGTTATTTGTGAATAAATCTGAACTCATCGACCACATGGCCCAACAAGCCGATATATCCAAAGCCGCAGCCACCCGTTGCTTGGAGTCTGCCTTGAGCGCCATTCAAGACGCTTTGCACAAAGGTGAATCGGTGTCCCTGGTCGGCTTTGGAACGTTTGAAGTGGGTCACCGTGAGGCCCGCATTGGCCGCAACCCCCGCACGGGCGCTGAGATTAAAATAGAGGCTGCCAAGGTGCCAAAGTTTCGTCCGGGCAAAGCGTTGAAAGATGCGTTGAACTGAAGAACAGGTGGGGTGCTTAGCTCAGTTGGTAGAGCGGCGCCCTTACAAGGCGTAGGTCGGCGGTTCGAGACCGTCAGCACCCACCACCACCCTCAAAGGCGAACGCGGTTCGCCTTTTTTCTTGATCCAGTGAGAAAGCATGCATGTTTGATTTCGTTCGCACCCACAAAAAAATCATGCAGTTCTTGTTGGTGCTGCTCATCTTCCCAGCTTTTGTCTTGGTGGGTATTGATGGTTACAACAAGTTCATTGACAAAGGCACCGTTGTTGCCACGGTCAATGGTGTGGACATCTTGCAAGCTGAGTGGGACAACGCCCATCGTTTGGAGGTGGAGCGTTTTCGAGCCCAGGCTCCAGGCCTGGATCCCAAATTGCTCGAATCAGACCAGGCCCGTTATGGCACCTTGGAACGCTTGGTGCGCGACCGTGTATTGGTCGCCGCATCGCGCCAACAATGGCTATCGGCCAGCGACCAGCGCTTGGCCGAGGAACTGATGCAAAACCCCACCATCGCAGCATTGCGCAAACCCGATGGCAGTGTGGACAAAGACCGTTATCGCCAATTGCTGGCGGCCCAGGGTTTGACACCAGAGATGTTTGAGGCCAATGTTCGGACCGATTTGGCCGCGCGCCAAGTGGTGGCTGTTTTGGGTTCAAGCAGTCTGGTGGGTCAAACCTTGGCAAATGTGACCCTGGATGCCTTTTATGAAAAACGCGAAGTCCAAGTGGCGCGTTTTTTGGCCGCTGATCAATTGGCCCAAATCAAAACCGACGAAGCGGCATTGCTGGCTTACTACAACGCCAACACCCAGCGTTTCAGGTCTGCTGAAAAGGCCGATGTGCAATATGCGGTGCTGGACTTGACCGCCATTGAAAAAACCATCACGCTCAATGAGCAAGATGTCAAAACCTATTTTGAGCAAAACCAAGAGCGTTTGAGCAACAACATCGAGCGCCGTGCCAGCCACATCTTGATCGCGGCGGGCAAAGACGCGCCTGCGGCCGAGCGCGAAAAGGCCAAAACGACGGCCCAGGGCTTGCGCGACACCTTGCAAAAGTCGCCTCAGCAATTTGCCGAGTTGGCGAAAAAATACTCGCAAGACCCGGGCTCCGCCGTCAAGGGCGGTGACTTGGACTTTTTTGGCCGGGGTGCCATGGTCAAGCCCTTTGAAGATGCCGCTTTTTCCCTCAAAAAAGGGGAGATCAGCCCATTGGTGGAAACCGAGTTTGGCTATCACATCATTCAAATCACCGACGTCAAAACCCCGCAGCTGCAAAGCTTTGCCCAGGCCCGGGCTGGCTTGGAGTCGGAGTTGCGACGCGAGCAGGCCCGTAAAAAGTTTGCCGAAGCGGCCGAGCAATTCACCAACTTGGTCTACGAACAATCCGACAGTTTGAAGCCTGTGGCCGACAGGCTCAAACTCGACATTCAATCTTCGCAAGGCGTTGGTCGCACACCGAACCCGGGTGACAAAGGCCCCTTGGCCAATCCCAAGGTCTTGGCCGCTTTGTTCTCTGCAGATGCCACCGAAAAAATGCGCAATACCGAGGCCATTGAATTTGGGCCCTATCAAATGGTCTCGGTTCGGGTGGTCAAACATTACCCTGAGAACACATTGCCCTTGGCGCAGGTCAAAGAAAGGGTCACGGGCCTATGGAAGGCCGATCAAGCGCTGAAATTGGCCAAACAAGAAGCCTTGGCCAAGATGGCCGATGGCAAGGCCGACAAACCCGTGGCGGGACTGGGCGCTGTGCAAACCCTCTCGCGCGAGCAAAGCCTGCAATTGCCCTCTGAGGTGGTCGAAGCTGTCATGCGTGCCCCAGCGCAAAATTTGCCAGCCTGGGTTGAGATGGGCTTGGGCAACCTTGGCCATGTGCTGGTCAAGATCAACAAAGTGGTGGCTCGCGACGC
>RFNL01000345.1 GCA_009927195.1 Betaproteobacteria bacterium
TTTGTGGTCCTGGGCCAAGCCACCACGCCGCTGGCCAGGGCCGTGCCGAGCATGATGGTCAGGCCGCTGAGCAAACTGATCAGGCTGAGGTGTTCATCGAACAGAACTACCCCCAGCAAACTGGCAAACAAGGGAATGAGGTAGGTCACTGTCATGGCTTTGGTGGCCCCAATGCTTGCATTCAATTTAAAGTAGAGCGCATAAGCACAGGCGGTGCACAAAGCGCCCAAGGCTGCAATCGCGGCCCAGGAAGACCAGGGCGGCGTGTCGACAGGCCAAAACCACCAGGCGGGCAGGGCCAGCAACAAACTGGCACCGATCATGCTGCCAAAGGCGGTGGCCAAAGGGGGGATGCTGCGCAACTGGCGCTGTGCAAAGCAGCCCGCTGTGCCGTAAAAAAAGGTGGCGGCCAAGCAGGCCAAGATGCCGCCATTGGAGGCTTGCTCATTCATGGCCGCATCGGGGTTGCGTCCCAGCGTCAGCAGGGCCACACCTAAAAAACCGATGGCCAAGCCCACAGACCGTGGGTGAGTGGGACGGTCGTTGAGCCACAACCAAGCCACCAAGGCACCAAACAGCGGCGTGGTTGCGTTGAGGATGGACGCCAAACCGGTGGTCATTTCATTGACTGCATAGGCGAGCAAAGCAAAGGGTATGGCCGAGTTGACACTGCCCATGATGAACATGTCGCGCCAATGGGTGCGCACCTGCGGCATCAAACCTTTCAGTTGCACCCATGGCAGCAGTACCAGCATGGCCACGCTCACCCGCAGCCAGGCCGTGGGCAATGCCCCAAAGTGGACCGCCCCCCAGCGCATGAACACATAGGACGATCCCCACAGCATGGACAACAACACAAAATCTGGCAACCAGGAGCGCAACGGGGTGGGTTTCAAAGGGGATCTTTGGAGTGGGTGAAAGTGATTTGAAACTGTGCAGTTCGATGGCTGTTGCCCACCTGTTGGGTCGGTGTTGGGTCACCATCATAGTCGGCCGGCCCGGTTTGGGCATCCTACAATTACCGCCATGAAAACAGACCCCCACGCTTTCAAAGCCTATGACATCAGGGGCCTGGTCCCCACCGCCTTGAATCCCGAATTTGCCCGCGCCTTGGGGCGGGCTTTTGGGCAACAAGCCCTGGCTTGTGGCGAAATCACCGTGGCCGTTGGTTGCGATGGTCGATGGAGTTCGCCGAGTTTGAGCACCTCCTTGGTGCAAGGTCTGGTGGATGTGGGCGTGGACGTGCTGGACGTGGGCATGGTCACCACCCCCATGCTTTACTTTGCCGCCCACACGGTTTGCCGCAGTGGCATTCAGGTCACGGGCAGCCACAACCCCAAGGACTACAACGGCTTTAAGATGGTGTTGGCCGGAAGGGCCATTTACGGCGAGGATATTTTGACCTTGCGCCGCATCATGACCGAAGAGTCTTGGACACTCAAAACCGGTGGTCGGGTGCGCTTGATGAACCTGCTCAAGCCCTATAGCGATCGCATCACCGGGGACTTGCGTTTGGCCCGGCCCATGAAAATCGTGCTCGACAGTGGCAACGGCGTGGCAGGCGCATCAGCTCCAGGAATTTTTCGTGCTTTGGGTTGCGAGGTCATTGAGCTTTTCAGCGAGGTCGATGGCCAGTTTCCCAACCACCACCCCGACCCCAGCAAGCCTGAAAACCTGCAAGACCTGATTGCCGCATTGGCCACCAGCGACGCTGAAATCGGTTTGGCCTTTGATGGCGATGGCGACCGCCTGGGCATCGTCACCCGCGATGGCCAAAACATTTACCCCGATCGGCAAATGCAGTTGTTTGCCCAAGATGTGCTCTCGCGCGTGCCTGGCGGCACCATTGTTTTCGATGTGAAATGCTCGCAACGCCTGGCCCCGGCCATCCGCGCCGCTGGCGGTGAACCGCTGATGTATCGAACCGGGCATTCGCTGATCAAAGCCAAAATGAAAGAAATCGACTCACCCTTGGGTGGCGAGATGAGCGGGCATATCTTTTTCAAAGAGCGTTGGTTTGGTTTTGATGATGGAACCTACGCCGGATGCCGACTGTTGGAAATTTTGAGCCGCTCTCCCGATGCCAACGCGGTGTTGTTGGCCTTGCCCACCAGCCATTCCACCCCGGAGTTGAATGTGCCCTGTGCCGAGGGCGAGCCCCACCGCGTGGCCCAGGCTTTGCTCGAAGCGGTGCAAGCCGACCGCTTGCCCCGTCACCCCGGCCTGCAAGCCCCCAGCGTATCGGACATCGACGGGGTGCGGGTCGATTGGAGCGATGGCTTTGGCCTGATCCGCGCGTCCAACACCACCCCGGTGTTGGTGCTGCGCTTTGAGGGCCAAACCCCGGCGGCCCTGGGCCGCATCCAGGCGGACATGATGGCCTTGCTGAAATCGGTCAAACCCGATGCGGCGGTGACGGAGTCCGCGCATTGAGGGTGCTGGTCGTCAAGCTGTCATCGCTGGGCGACGTGATCCAAACCCTGCCGGTGTTGCATGACATCCAGGCCCTGCACCCGCAAGCGCAGATCGATTGGGTGGTGGAGGAGGCCTTCGCCGATTTGTTGCGCACTGTGCCCGCCATTTCGCGGGTCATCCCCATTGCCCAGCGGCGTTGGCGCCGCGCCCCATGGTCCAGCGCATCGCGCCAGGCTTGGCGCGCTTTTTGGGCCGACTTGCACCAACAGACCTATGACTTGGTCATTGATTTTCAAGGACTGATCAAGTCGGCCCGCGTGGCCCGTGGGGCGCGCCTGAGCGCAGGCGGCTGTAGCGTGACCTATGCCAACCGCAGCGATTGGTGTGCCTACGAGTGGCCCGTGCGTTGGATGCTCATGCGCAGCGTGCCGATGGAGAAAACCATCCATGCGGTGGCCCGCTACCGCAGTTTGGCCGCCCAGTCTTTGGGCCGAGATCCCGCCCCTTGGCTGGCGCAATCACCGGTTTACCCCTGGCCTGCGCCTGTGCCAACGTCGCCGCCCAGCGTGGTGTTGGCCCATGGCACCACCCGTGCCGATAACGCCTGGCCGATGGCGCTATGGCAGACTTTGGCCCTGCGCTTGTTGTCACAGGGATACCGCTTGGCATTGCCTCAAGCCAACGAAAACGAGGCCCAGTGGGCCAGGCAGTTGCAAGCCAGCCTGGGCGAGGCTTGTGACGTTTGGCCCCGCATGGGCTTGGCCGAACTGCGTGGGCACATGGCCGCCAGCAGCGGCGTGATTGGCGTGGACTCGGGCCTGGGCCATTTGGCCGTGGCTTTGGACTTGCCCACCGTCATCATCTTCAGCCAAGCGCGGGTGGCGCGAGCTGGGCCTGTGGGACGCGCCCACCAAAAAGCCGTAGGGGGCCATCGAGCGCCCGATGTCGATGCTGTTTGGTTGGCCTGGCAAAGTGTGTCGCAACCGACATGATGCGTTTTCTATACAGCGGCTTGGTGCGCGCCATGGTGCCCTGGGTGCGGCGCAAACTGGCGCTGCGCGCCCGCAGCGAACCCATTTATGGCCAGTGGGTGCCGGAACGGTTTGGCCGCTATGAGGGCGTTGTCGAACCTGGTGCGGTGTGGGTTCATGCGGTATCACTGGGAGAGACCCGCGTGGCCGGGGTGCTCATCGAGGCCTTGCGCAGCCAGCACCCTGGCCTGCGCTTGTTGTTGACCCACAGTACCGCCACCGGCCGCGCCCATGGGCAAAGCCTGCTCCGTGCTGGCGACTTGCAAGCGTGGTTGCCTTGGGATACCCCTGAAGCGGTGGCGGCATTTTTACGCCACTTTCAACCCCGGGTTGGGGTGTTGATGGAAACCGAAGTCTGGCCCAATTTGAGCGCCGCTTGTCAGCAAGCGGGCGTTCCATTGTTCCTGGTCAATGCCCGTTTGAACCCGCGCTCGCAGCGCTTGGCCAAGCGGTGGTCGGCTTTGGCGCGGCCCGCCTATGCCGCTTTGCGGGGGGTGTGGGCCCAAAGCGAGGCCGATGCACAGGCTTTGCGAGAAGTTGGCGCCCCGGTGCTGGGGGTGTTGGGCAACCTCAAGTTCGATGCCCGGCCAGACCCCCAGGTATTGGGTTTGGGCAAAGACTGGCGTAAAGGGCTTGATCGACCGGTGGTGATGCTGGCCAGCGCCCGCGAAGGCGAAGAGG
>RFNL01000344.1 GCA_009927195.1 Betaproteobacteria bacterium
CGCCAATGCCGCGACCGCCGCCAGTGATGAGAACGGTTTTTTTCATGCGCCAGGGCCTGCCACCGTGACACCGCGGACCGCGTTGCGCTCAATGATTTGTGCCACCAAGCCTGAGGCCTTGGCCTGCTCGACAAATTGGCGCAAAAAGGCGGCCGCAGCCGCACCCCCTTTGGGCACGCCGATGGCTTGGCCGATGGCGGTAAACCGCCCATCCAAGACGCGCGAACCAGGCAATTTGGCCTGCTCTTGCACCAAGCGTGGTCGCAGGCCCGACAAAGCCTCCATGCCTTGGGCCACAAACTGCTCAAACGAAGCGTCCATGCTGGGCGCATGCACCAATTGCGCATGCTGCAAACTGCGGCTCAAATACAGGTCATAGGCGCTTTTGTGCATGACCGAGATGCGCACACCGGCACGGTCGACATCTTCAATACGCTGCAGCGGCGAGTTGGCCGGCACCAAATAAGTGGCTTCTATCTCCAAATAAGGGGCGGAAAAATCAATCACGTTTTGGCGCGCCGGTTCAACCGCCAACAAGGCCATGCTCCACACGCCGCTGTGCGCGGCATCGGCCATTTCACCAGGGGTGGTGTAGGGAAAAAACGCAATCGGCACATCAATCTGGCGCGCTACTTCACGCGCCAAGTCGGGGGCAATGCCCTTGGGCGCTTGTTGGGGATCTTTCATGCTGACCAGTAAAAAGTTGGACAGGTTCAGGCCCACGTTGAGGGTGCCTTGCGGGGCCAACTCAGCGCGAACGTGGTCAAGCGAAGGGTTCATGATGGGTTCTTTCCGTGAACAAAAAAAGTGGGCGATGTCAGCGCCGCACCGACGGCCCCTCCAAGGGCATGCCATTGGCGCGCACTTTCAAATACAACTCCAAATTGCGCAAGATGGCGCTGCCAGGCTCGGGCATGGCGGACTGTACGCCAGAGAAGCAAGCGCGCAGCCGCCGATCCATGCCACCCGCTTGTTGCCATGAGAGACGGTAGATCGGAAAGCCGGTGGGGTGTCCCGGACTGATGATGTCGCCGCGCATTTGCGCACCCACCCGTTGGTCATGGCAATGCGCACAGGAGAGGTTCATGCGACCTTGTCGGGTTTGGTATTGGTCGGCACCGGCTTGCCACTGGGCCTGCCATGCAGCTTGCCGATCCAGCGGGGCTTGCACCGCAATGGGCTCACCACGCGCCGCATGGTGCAAAGCCGCGCTCAAGGCCAGCACGGTTTCATCGGGCAGTGCGCTAGGGGCGCCTTGGCGTTGGCGGCACACGCCAATTTGGTCATCCAAATTGCGCAGGCTCAACCCATCGGGGCTCAATTTGGGGTGCTGGGCCACCGCTTTGCGCATTGCGCTGACCGCGCCATGGCAAGACTGACAGCTGGGGCCGCCGCTGTTTTGGCCCCAGGCTTGCAAACCGCGTTCGATCCACAAGCTCATGGGGTTGGCCATGTCGTCGTCATTCATTTGGCGCAAGCTGGGCGATAAAAAAGCCAGGCCACTTTGGCGTTGCGTGGCATCGGCTTTGGCTGTGGGGGACGGCTGTGGCGCGGGTACTGCGGCCCGGTCTGCAAGCTCGGCGCGGGCGGGGGGCAAGTGCTGCTGCAAGGCCTGCACCACGGCATCGATTTGCCCGGCATCCAGCACCGCATGAGCAGGCGCGGGTTGGCGCAGTCCGGTGAGGCTGCCAAATACCGGCATCAAGGTATCGGGACGCAAGTGGCGCGCATCCACCAGCCATTGGCGCAATTGCGTTGCGCTGTAGCGCAAGGCCACGCCGTCCAAAGGGGGCGCAAAGGTGCTGGTCGATGCCGGCGGTGTTTGCCAAGCGTGGCAGGCCCCGCAGTTGCCCAATGCGCGTTCGGTGATGATGCGCCAGCCCAAATCGGCATTGGCCTGGGCCGTGCCGAGCAAGCCCATGCCCACCCAACCTGTCAGGCAAACAGCCAGCCATGCCACGGCCCGCATGCGCCCACCCCCATGCATCACGCCAGCCTCGTGGCCTCGGCCAAATCGTTCCACACCTCTTGGCGGGTCAGCATGCCATTGACCACTTCAAACCGGTCGATGAAACGAATGCCTTCAAATGCACGGCCATCGTTCCACACGCCAAACAAGGTGCCGCTGCAATAAACCACCGTGGTGTCGCCCTGCCAGGATTCGTCAAAGCGTTCGTAATGCTTGCCCACCGATCGGTAGCGGGGTTGGGCCCAAGCCATCAAGTCTTCCAACCGATGCATCACCGCTGGGCCGGGAAAAACCATTTCAAATCCCGGTGCCAAAAAACCCTTGGCATGGGCCAGGTTGCGCTCGGCCATGGTCTCCAAAAAACTTTTGACCCTGGCACTGGCATCTGGCACCACGGCGGCCCCAGCGGCGTACACCTGTCCATCGCGCCGGTAAGTGCTGGCTTCGTGGATGAAAACCGTGGTCCCGGCATCGCTGGCAGCGATGACCGAGCGGGCCGTGTTGGCCAATCGCTGCACCAATCGGTGCTGGTCCAGGACCGGATAACCCGGCAAAAGCGTCACCGTGATCACAGGCATGCAACAACCCCCCAAAAACTGGCGATTCAATAACCCAGTGGGCTCACCCCCACCAACCAGGCGTGGGCTTTGAACAAAATCACCCCATACACAGCCAATCCCCCGGCCACCGCTACCCAGGTGGCTTGCGCGCTGGTTGCGCTGGGTCTGGGGTCGTCCAAGCGGTCGCGTTGACGGGCGGCGCGAAAGCTCAACACCGCCCATGCCAAAAACGACCCAAACAAAATCACGTCCTCCAGGTTGCCATTGGCCAGCAAGTGGGCCAGGGCCCAGACCTTGACACTCAGGACCATGGGATGGCGCAAGCGGGCCTTGATGTGGTTGCCCGGCACAAAGGCCGCCACCATCAGCCAAGCCGCGACCAACATCAACAAAGCCGCCACATGGCGCATGCCCGTTGGCGGCACCCACAAAACCATGGGCATAGAGCGTGCCAGGTCATAGCCCCAACAAATGCCCACAAATCCCGCCAAAGCCACCAAGGAGACCACTGCCTTGAAGGGTCGATCCCCCATCCGCTGAATTTGTCGCTGGCGCCAAGCAGGAACCAAGGCCTGCAAAGCATGCGAACCCACAAACAGCACCAAGCCCAAAATCATCCACGTCATGTTCCATTCCCTGCCCCGAACACCGGGGATCAAACAGCCATGATACGCAAGCCTGCCAGCCCCATGGCCTGTGGGCTCAAACACCAAAAGCGGCCAAGCCCCCATCGGGTTCAAAGCGTTGGTTGACAAACCTCAACCGGGTGGGGCCTGGCATGGTCTGTTGCGCCACCGTGTGGCGCGGGTCACCCGGGTAACAAATCACCCTGGTCCCGTTGTCATCATGGGGTTCGGGTTCGACCAGGTGTGGGCCCATCTGAGCCGCTGCTTGCAACACAGCAGCGACCCGGTCAAAGCGGGCCAGATGGACCAGGCTCATGATTTGGGGCGGCGCCATCTCCATCTGCCCAGCCCAGTAACGGTGCAAGGCCGCGCGCGGGGTGATCCAGACGCTTTCAATGGCTTCAACATGGTCGTGGACGGCTTGTTGCCCTACGGGCGCGCGGGCCACAAAAAACCGCGTGTCAAAGCGCTTGTTGGTGACCGATGGCACCCGTGGCGTGATCCAGCGCGACCACGGCCACAATGCCTCGCATTGCAGCCTTAAATCGTGGCGTTGGATCAGGTCTGCAAAGTCGCCCCCCTCGTGGCGCAAACCATCCCAATGCAATGCAGCGGCACCTCCGCTGGCAAACAGCACACCGCATTCCTCAAAGGATTCGCGCAGTGCCGCCACCCACAGGCTGGCAGCGGTGTCTGAGCCCAGGCCCGATTCGCGTAAACGCTGGTGCAGCACATCGGGGCGGTGGTCAAGCCGTGCGTGCAACCCTGGGTCAGCATCCCCTTTATCGAGCTTGCCGCCGGGAAACACAAACACACCGCCCAATACAGCCGATGCACTGTGCCGACGCAACAAAAAAACTTCCATGCCCGATGGGGCATCGCGCAGCATGATCACTGTGGCCGCAGGAATGGGCGGCGCCGTCACTTCGATTGAATTGATCTCCATGTAAACCATTCTGTCACGGGCGCGGCCATCGCCTTGTCACCTGCGCGAGGCGCGAGGGCACAATGGCGGGCCTTCACTGTGTTGGATCACCATGGCCTCAAACACCCCGGCCCGCCCAGCGGCTTCATCGCCCCGCTCACTGAGTGGGCTGAAACCTTTTTTACGCCCTTACCAAGCCACCTTGGTCGCTGCGGCCGGTTTTTTGCTGCTCGCCGCTGGGGCCACACTGGCTTTTCCATGGGCGCTGCGCCAACTCATTGACGGTGGGTTGGCCCAAGGCAGCCAAGGTGATGCCGATGCTTTGGCGGGCGATTTTGCGCTGCTGTTTTTGGTCGCCGTGGCCTTGGCGG